>NZ_JACOMP010000218.1:0-6673 GCF_014466085.1 Thermosynechococcus sp. OHK43 | reverse complement strand
CGCGACGAGTGTATAAGAGACAGCTGGCTGTCTCTGACCGGGTGGGCGCAACTTGTGCACAAGGAGACCTCGATGGCCTCTTAATCCTCGATCAAGGTGACGAAGGGGCAGCCCTTGCGCAGGGAGCAGGGCGGATTCCCACTCAACAATTTGGTTCCCATGAAGAATTGGTGGAGTACCTATTGCGCGAGTTACAAGCAGGCGATCGCCTCCTCTTTAAGGCCTCCCATGCCGTTGCCCTTGATCGAGTGGTCACTGAACTGCGGCAGCGCTGGCCAAAACTGCAGTCGGGTTGAGACTTGCCAACAGCGGTGAACTACGCTACATTAGAAAATTGCTGATATTCCTCAGTAGCTCAGCGGTAGAGCGGTCGGCTGTTAACCGATTGGTCGCTGGTTCGAATCCAGCCTGGGGAGTTTAGTAACTTGAGCCGCGATAGCGCCGGCGAGGCTGGCCGTTATCTTCACTCTTTGGTGCCGGAGCTGTGTCGGCAACGGTGCGAATGCCGCGATATTGGGTATTGGGTGGAGCAGCCAGAGGCAGGGGCGCGGGTACTGACGGGGTTGGGACTGGTGTCGGTGCTGTTAAGCAACTGAGGCTTTGCATTAGGGCATCCTGCTGAATTGGTAGGGCATCGAGGATCTCTAACACTCGAGTTAGATGGGAAACAGCTGTAGCAATGAGACTCGACTCTTCGATACGGGGCAAGAGATCCACAGCCCCCATACGCAAGGCCCAGCGCCGTTCTACTGCACTAATTTGGCGATCCTGACCCGCTGTAATGACCACAGGCATCCCCGGAAAACGAGACTGTGCCACCTGACAAAAGCGGTAGGGATTGGTGACCGTCATCCCCATATCCAACAGGAGCAATTGGGGCAATGCTAAGCCAGCCGCTTCCATCTCCTCTAGCAAAGTAAGAACGTCAGCATCAAGGTTTTCCCAAATGACAGTAATGCTTTGACTGCTGAGGATGTTGTGCCAAATTTCTCCCTGCCGTTGGAGGGCTTGTATCATGAATATCGTTGTCATAAATGCTTAAATCCTTCGACGGTTGCGAGGGCAATCGCAATGTTAAAAAGACTTAAACACTACAATGACAGGTTGGCGATTGCAGAGATGTTCATAGAGAACAGTCGCACCAACTCTCCCTAGGGAACCGCTACCGTTTCCAACAATTCTGCCACACAGGCACGGCCTGAGCGCCCAGCGGCTGTAATCAAACGATGAGCCAAGACGTGGGGAGCCAATTGCTTCACATCATCGGGGAGGACATAGTCACGGCCATTCAGGAAAGCCAAGGCCTGAGCGGTGCGCTGCAGCATCACCGTACCGCGAGGACTGACCCCCAAGGTAATGCAATCACTTTCGCGGCTCGCCCGCACAAGGGCAAGAATGTACTTTTGCAAGACTGAATCTACCCGCACCTGTAGCACCTGCTGCCGCAACTGTTGAATCGCCGCCAAGCTCAGGCACGGTTCCAGTTGATTGACATCTAAGCCCCCCTGCACCCGTTGCAGCATTTGTAGCTCCTCTTCCTCGGTGGGGTAGCCCAAACTAAAACAGAGGGCAAAACGATCCAACTGCGCCTCCGGCAGTGGAAATGTGCCTTGGTACTCCACCGGGTTTTGGGTGGCAATGACGAAAAAAGGCTGAGGCAGGGGGTAGGTGACACCATCAATGGTGACCTGGTACTCTTCCATGACCTCTAGAAGTGCTGATTGGGTCCGCGGCGTAGCACGGTTAATTTCATCCGCCAGCAGGATATTGCAGAACACAGGACCTGGGCGAAACTCAAACTCCGCTGTTTTGGGATTCCAGATATTGGTGCCCGATAAGTCGGTGGGCAGGAGATCGGGGGTGGCTTGGATGCGCTGAAAGGTGCCCGCCAGCGATCGCGCCAGGGCTTTAGCTAAGAGGGTTTTTCCCACCCCTGGTACATCCTCCAGCAAGACGTGTCCCCCCGCCAGCAATCCCACCAACAGCAGTTCAATGGCCGCTTCTTTGCCCACCATAACTTGTCCAAGGTTATTCACCAGTCGCTGTAGGGGTTCACGCATAGGAGACTACTCGTTCTAAGAGATCAGCCGCTACTTGGCAATCGGCAGCAATTTGCGCTTGTAGGGCAGCCAAACTGGAAAATCTGAGCTCAGGACGAATAAATGCCTCCAGGTGGAGCGTGATCTCTTGGTTGTAGAGATTTCCCTGCCAGTGCAGTAGGTGCACTTCCGTCCTGACCTCCTGCCCCCTCACTGTGGGTCGCACGCCGATATTCACGACCCCCACCTGCTCCCTGGGGAGAGCTGCCCCGCTGACACGGCAGGCATAGACACCGTAGCGAGGCAATAATTTTTCGGGAGGGAGGGCTAAATTGGCCGTAGGAAATCCCAACTGGCGGCCCAACTGTTCCCCTTGAGTTACCGTGCCTGTTAAGGTATAGGCGCGTCCCAACAGCTCCCGTGCCAAAGCCACATCTCCCGCGGCCAGGGCGGCTCGTACTGCTGAACTACTGACGCGATCGCTCCCCCAACAAAAGGGGGGCACAATATGCACCGCAATGCCAAAGGCAGCACAGAGGGTGCGCAAATCTTCCGCTGTCCCCGATCGCCCCCGGCCAAAGCCAAAATTAAAACCAACACTCAACACCTTGGCCTGCAACTGCTGTACCAAAATCTGCTCAACAAACTCTAAAGGCGAGAGTTGGGCCAGGGCCTGGGTAAAAGGCAGCACAATCACCTGTTCAATACCATACTGGTTCAAAAGGGCCCGTTTTTCGGCCTCTGGGGTCAGCAGCAATCGCTGTTCTCCCGTAAAAAATGCTTGGGGATGGGGCGAAAACGTAATCACTGAAGGGCAACAGTCGGCAGGCGCTGCCTCAAGGAGAGTACGGATAACCTCTTGATGCCCTCGATGGACACCGTCAAAGTTGCCCAGGGCGATCGCCGTTGGAGTTTGCAAGGGTAGGGCACTCTTAAATTGACACAGAAAACATTTTGACACATCGCACCCAAGTGCAACACGCCAGAAAACCGCCATTGGAATTTTCTATTCACTTCATAGAATAGATTCCCATTTGGTCTTGACCACTGTCGAAGCTTGCCTTGCCTCACCAGGTGGGATCCCGAAAAACATAAGCCGTAATGTGGGGGCAGTCGTCTAAAGTGGCGGGGGCGCGATCGCCCGCAATCGTGGAGATACAGGCGCGAATTTCCGCGCCGTCCTCCAGTTCAAGGGTACAGGCACCGCAACTGCCCATGCCACAACCCGTGGGAATCTCTACCCCCGCGCGTGCTGCCACGCTCAGCCAACCTTCACCCGCTGCCGCTTCCACAGACACCTGATCCGGCAGAAACGTTACTCTAATCATGGCTTGACTCCGTGGTACGTTCCCATCAAATACAGTAATGCCATCCGCACTGCCACCCCACTGGCTACCTGCTGATTCACTAAGCTGAACTGGGGATCATCCAGTAAGGCCGAACTCAATTCCACACCGCGATTCACCGGTCCTGGATGCAATACTCGCACATCGGGTCGGCACAGGCGCAGCCGCTCATGGGTAATGCCAAAGTGTTGATGGTATTCCCGCAAACTGGGAATTAAGTGCTGATCCATGCGTTCCTGTTGCAGGCGCAGGGTCATGACAATATCGGCATCGGTTAGGGCGGGTTCCAGCGTCCAGTGGAGGGTTGCCCCATAGTCTGCAAATTCTGGCGGCAAAAGGGTGGGCGGCCCTGCCAAGTGAACATCGGCCCCAGCGGTCTTGAGGCTATAGAGGTTCGATCGCGCCACGCGGGAATGACGAATATCGCCAACAATGGCAATTTTTTTTCCCTGCAACAGGGCACAGCGGGGCTGACGCGGATCGTAGAGTTGGCAGAGGGTAAACAGATCAAGGAGCGCTTGGGAGGGATGCTCGTGCAAGCCATCGCCGGCATTGAGAACCGCCACTTGGCCGCCCAGGCGATCCATTTCCGCAGCAATCGTATGGGGTACGCCCGACTGCTGATGGCGAATCACCATGAATTCTGCCCCCATCGCCCACAGGGTCTTAGCGGTATCCAGGATGGTTTCCCCTTTGTTGAGGGCTGAGGTGCCAGGAGAAAAGTTGAGAATATCGGCAGAAAGACGTTTGGCCGCCAGTTCAAAGCTATTGCGAGTGCGCGTCGAGCTTTCAAAGAAGAGATTGGCCACAACCCGCGCTTGGAGGGTGGGGACTTTTTTGGTGCGACGATTCAGGACTTCCTGAAAGCTCAGTGCTGTTTGCAAAACAATATCCAGCTCCGCCAGTGTAAAGTCTTGGAGGGAGAGGACGTGGCGACGCTGCCATTGCAGAGGTGGAGGGAGGGTAGGCGTCATGGACAGGAGGTTAGCGTTTGAGCAAGATCAGCGGCTGTCAGGTGTTCGTAGCGTTCAAAGGGTTGATGGATCCAAGGATTTTCGGGCAGGTAATGAACGTAGTAGTCCGGACGAATGCAAGAGGCCGCTTTGTACCAGAGGACAGCGGTGCGCACTTCCTCCACTGCAAAACCATATTTAACCTCCAGCCAGCGCCGGCTTTTTTGCAATGAAAGACCAGAGTCCACCAAATCATCCACCAAAAGGACATGGCTGCCCAGGGTAGCGGTGGTCATCGTTAAGTCCTGCGCAAAGGTAAGGCGACCCCGCTCTTGATTATTGACACCGCCATAGGAGGACACTGCCAGAATTGCCAGGGGTTGATTAAAGAGGCGGCTGAGAATGTCCCCCACCCGCAGGCCGCCCCTAGCCAGGCAGAGAATTTGATTGAACTGCCATCCTGATTCATAGATGGCGATCGCCAACCGTTCAATTGTACGATGATACTCTTCCCAATCTACGTACAAATCTGCCATGGTACCTAGAAGCTGGCCTTGAACCAAGAAATGGGAATAGAAAGCAGCTTGCGCCAGTCAGAAACAAAGGCGCGCCGATTAAAGACATCGTAATCGTTAGCTTCAATGACATCAAGAATCTGGCGATAGAGCATCAGCGCTGACCACACGGGCCAACGGGCATCCCGCTCGAGGTAGGCAACCCCCACTTCTGCTTCTCGATAAAATTGCCGTGCCCGCTGAATTTGAAAGCGCATTAGTGCCCGCCAGCGATCGTCAATGACTCCGCGCTGTAGGTCTTCTTCGGTGTAGTCAAAGGCAGCCAAGTCCTCTAGGGGCAGATAGATACGCCCCCGCCGCATATCTTCGCCCACATCCCGCAGGATATTAGTGAGTTGATTGGCAATGCCAAGGGCAATGGCCTGATCCTTGAGGGTACCTTTGGCCCGATAGGGATCCACCCAAGGGGCACAGAGGCGATCGCTATAGGGGTCTCCCCCCATCACCCCAAGGGACATTAAGCCAACGGTACCAGCCACGCGATAGCAGTAGAGTTCCAACTCAGCAAAGGTTTCATAGCGACTGCGGTGCAAGTCCATCCGCTGCCCAGCAATCATGTCCCGAAAGGGTTGGATGTCGAGGGGATAGTGCTCCAGGGTTGCCGTCAAGGCCAAGTCCATACCATCGTGGGGGCGACCGGCAAAAATGTCTTCAAGGCGGGCTTCCCATTCATCGAGGGTGGCAATTGTTGTCGTTGCTGCTTGCGGGCCATCCACCAGTTCATCGGTGCGTCGACACCAAACGTAAATCGCCCAAATGGCCCGGCGCTTGGCCAGGGGCATCAACAGTGTGCCGAGGTAAAACGTCTTGGCGTAGGTGGCAGTGACCTGACGACACAACTCGTAGGCTTCGTCGAGGGAAATCAGGGGAGGGACGTACTCGGCTCTAGGCAGTTGCAGCATTGGCGACAGTCTGAGTAGAGGGTTGGGGGGGCTGTGGGGCGTTGCTCTCTGCAAGCCGCTTCGCGATCGCCTGCGCTGTCAGCTTACCAGAAAGCACGGCACCTTCCATACTCCCTAGGTAGGGCTGCAGGGTGTAGCTCCCCGATAGGAAGAAGTTAGGAATGGGCGTGGCCTGATCCGGGCGAAAGGCTTGGCGGCCGGGGGTGGCTTTATAGACTGAGCGGGGGGTTTTTACCACCGCTGTTTTCAGCACTTTAGCAGGTTCCGGTAGGTGATTGGGGAAGAGCTTGGCCAGTTCCGCAAGGGTTGCCTCAATAATGTCCTCATCACTACGACCAATCCACTCCGCGGCAGGCGCCAATACCAGCTCTAGCATTGACTTGGCGGGATCGGCATAGCCCTTGCAGGTTTCGCTCATATCGGCATAAACACTCAGCAGAGGCGATCGCGAGAAGAGCAGGTGATCCACCGTAGGCAATTTGCGATCAAACCAGATTTGGACGTTAATCACAGGGACGCCTTCGAGGCCATTCAGCTTCTGGAAGAAAGGCAGGTCTTGCCACGGCTTCGGCAGCAACAGTTTAATCGCATCCACAGACATTGCCGACACGTAGGCATCGGCAGTCACTTCAAAGCGCTGTTGTCCCTCGCGATCGGCCATCACAAAACTCTGCACTGAAAGGTCCTCCTTGAGAACAATTTCCCGCAGGGCAACATTGGTATGGACTTCACCCCCCCGCGCTGTCACGTAATCCACAATGGGCTGACACAGCCGTTCTGGGGGTGCCCCATCCAAGAAAGCAATTTTTGAGCCATAGCGCTCCCGCAGGAAGCGGTTCATCGCCGTCAGGGGAATCG
>NZ_JACOMP010000217.1:0-3209 GCF_014466085.1 Thermosynechococcus sp. OHK43 | reverse complement strand
GGTCAGGGCTGCCCCCACTAAGCCATAACAGGGCACCCACCAACTGGTTTCTAATAGTGAATTTGACATGGCAAAAGTGAACCTTGACGGTTGAGGACGTTTGCAATCATGCTCTCTTCGTGTATTTTACAAGCTGGGGTTCTGCAGCAGTTTTGAGTCAATCAATCATGGGGCAAGGGTTCACTCTAGGGAAGGTTGAGCAGTGGGGGCGATCGCCCCTCCTCGTGATTGTCCTAGCCGTTACACTTTTTCCTGCTCTCCCTGCCCCCGCTCAAACGCTTAGCCAGCGGGGAATGGTTACAGCGGCTCAACCTGCCGCAGCAAAAGCAGGTAGAGACATTCTCAAAGCAGGGGGCAATGCTGTGGATGCAGCGGTGGCAACTGCATTGATGATTGCCGTTGTTGAGCCCTATGCGGCGGGGCTGGGCGGTGGTGGCTTTGCCCTTGTGTATCACGCCCAATCCCAAACCATTCGTGCCCTTGATTTTCGGGAGCGGGCACCCCTGCAAGCGACACCAACGATGTATCTCAACGAGAAGGGGGAGGTGATTCCCCGTGCCAGTTTGGATGGGGTCTTAGCCGCAGGCACCCCCGGCACCGTTGCTGGCCTAGCTGCTTTGCACCAACGCTATGGTCAACTGCCCTGGTCTCAGGTCGTCACTCCCGCCATTCAGGCCGCTCAGCAGGGATTTGCCGTTACTCCCTCTTATCGGCAGTGGGCGACAATGCGCCAAGCCGTTCTGCGGCAGGATGCTACTGCCGCGCGTATTTTCCTCAGAGATGGCCAAGTTCCCCCCTTGGGTACGGTGATTCAACAGCCAGACTTGGCAAAAACCTTGGCGACGATCGCCCGCAATCCGAGAAGCTTTTATGAGGGTTGGATTGCTAGAGCGATCGCCGACTTTACGTTGCAGCAAGGGGGCAAAATGACCCAAGAGGATTTACGAACCTATCGCCCCGTTTGGCGAGAGCCAATTTGTGGCACCTACCGTGCGTTTCAGGTCTGTTCGATGCCACCCCCCTCTTCTGGTGGCGTTACCCTTGTGCAAATGCTCAACCTCTGGCAACTGTTGCCCCCTGCTCCTATCGCCAGCGATCGCGGTCACTACCTAGCCAGCGTGATGCAAATTGCCTATGCTGATCGCGCCCGTTACCTCGGAGATAGTGACTTTGTGCCTGTGCCTGTCGCTGCCCTCACCGGTCGTCACTATGCCCAACAGCGGGTCACTGAAATTCTTCCCCGTCGTGCCCGTCCCCAAAGTGCTGTGAGCGCGGCAACCCCGATCCAACTCGCAGAGTCGGACAATACCAGTCACCTAAATGTGGTGGATGCCCAAGGGAATGCCGTCAGCTTGACATTTACAATCAATGGGCCCTTTGGGGCGGGTGTGGTTGTGCCGCAAACGGGGATTCTGTTGAACAATGAAATGGATGATTTTGCCATTGCCCCCAATCAACCCAATCTCTTTGGTGTTGTCGGTATTCAATCGGACAAGACTCCCCTAGCCAATGGTATCGAACCGGGTAAGCGTCCCCTCTCAAGCATGAGTCCAACAATTGTGCTAAAAGACAACCGCCTCAATATGGTTTTAGGCTCCCCCGGCGGCAGTCGAATTATTAGCACTGTGCTGCAACTGTTTTTGAACGTCGTTGATTTAGGGCAGGATGCCGCCACCGCCATTGCTAGTCCTCGGATTCATCAGCAGTGGACACCGGATATCCTCTTTGTCGAGCCAACCCTGCCTGATGCTTGGATACAAACGTGGCGGCAGTGGGGCTATCGGGTAGAACAAACCCGTCCGTGGGGCAACGCCAGCTTAATTCGCGTTTTGGAGCATGGACAATTAGAAGGGGCAGCCGATCCTCGAGGGGAAGGTGCTGCCATTGGCTGGTAGAGGAGGGGTATGGCACAGGTGAGTATGGCCGCCTTGGTGGCCGCAGTGCGCACAGGCAATTGGTTGATTAGTTTTCCCACAGATACAGTGCCCGCCTTGGCCAGTCGTTGCGATCGCGGGGAATTGATCTATACCGCCAAGGAACGTCAACCGGATAAGCCCTTGATCCTCATGGGCGCTAATCCTGAGCAACTCTGGCCCTTTGTGCGCGGCAGTGCTGCTGAATGGGAGCAGTGGTTGGCAATGGCGGCGCGTTATTGGCCGGGGGCAGTGACCTTCGTGCTGCCCGCTGCTGAACTGCCGCCGGGTTTGAATCCCCTAGGTACAGGCACAATTGGCTTACGAGTTCCCGACTGGCCGCCTGCCCAAGCCCTCCTCCAGCAAACAGGACCGTTGGCCACCACCAGTATTAACCGCTCAGGTCAGCCGCCACTCGTTGAATTGGGGGCGATCGCCCGCGAATTTCCCCAAGTTTTAACGCTCCACCCTTGGCAGTTACCCCCTAGCCCTGCGGAACCCTCAACCGTGGTGCAATGGCAATCGGGGCAGTGGCACATCCTGCGCCAAGGGCGAGTGCAGATTGAAACCCCCTAGTATTGGGAATCAATTTCCCCGGAGGCAACCCGTTCGAGGAGTTCCTGTAAAATTTTTTCCTCTTCCTCGGAAATTTGGCCATCGGAAAGCACCGCGTCAATAATTTGGCCATGCTCTTCGAGGGTAAGAATTTTATCTTCTAGGGCTTTTTCCACTAAAGCTTTAATTTGGGCCATGTCCATGATTGCGACTCCACGTCGTCACTGCCAGTATAGCCTCACCTTGGATCTTGGATCAGGCTGAAGTTTGTCTCTATGGGCAAGGAAATTGGCTATCTAAGAGTTTCTCCAAGGTGTAGGGGCAAGTTTCGGGGAGATCTGGGTAGTCCAAGGGAGTTTCATGAACCACTAAATCTTTGCCAGACTGAATGGGCCTTGCCTGCGGCAGATAGGGCTGAAGGCTTGGGTTTTGATGAATCAATTTCTCCAGGCTCGCCGTTGTTCGCGAATGGTTGCTCGCCAGCTTTTACGGCGTTTTTCGGGCTGATAGTTCCCCTTCAGGAGATGCCCAATCCAGACTCCTAGGCAATTCTTCAGCTCTCGAGGCTCCTACCGTGCCAAGGCTTTGATTTCCTCGACAAAGCGGGCAGTATCAAGGTAGCCCAAGTCTGCTGCCTTGAGCAGCTGCACCTATGCGAGTGTTCAGGTGGAAAAGTCAGTTTCATAGAAATTCATTTGCATAATTTTTATTGTGTTAGTCTATTTATTTTGTATTTATTTG
>NZ_JACOMP010000216.1:0-3874 GCF_014466085.1 Thermosynechococcus sp. OHK43 | reverse complement strand
TACCTAGGTACGTCTCTAACCCCTATGGAAGATAAGCAAAAGGTTACGTTGTATCTCTCCCCCGATGTGCACCGCCAGCTAAAGATTGCCGCTGTAGTCGAGCAGGAAACAATGTCCACCCTTGCTGAGCGTGCGATTGAATTTCTGCTGGCTCACCCAGAGGTACTGGCGGAATATGCCGAGCAAAAACATGGCAATGTGCATCGGGTTTATCACTGCCCAGAGTGTGCCAGTGCCCTTGTCCTGCGGGGGGATGAGCTAACGGCCTTGGTCAATCAGCCCACTGTGATTGATGACAACAGCCTCAGTGTTCCTGCGCTCTCCGTCGAGTTGGTGTCTGCCCGCTAGGCCAGTGGCGGGGGTGTTGGGTCAGCCTTGAAAGAAGGAGGTGATTGCTGTGCAAGAAGAGTTGAGTATCCTAATCCAAGCGCAATATCCGTTGATCTACCTCCTGACCTCTGAAGAAGAGCGGGCTGAACAGGCGATCGCCACCATTGCCCAAAGTCAAGTCGGGCCTCAAGGGCGGTCTCCCCGCAAGCTCTACATCTGGACAGTGACCCACGGCATGGTTGAGTATGGCCATCCCCGCAACAATAGTCACCACAATACCGTCTCACCGGAAGCCGCCATTCAATGGGTTGTTCACCAACGGGAACCGGGCATCTACGTCTTCAAGGATTTGCACCCCTTCATTGATTCGCCCCCTGTCACTCGTTCTTTACGGGACGCGATCGCTAGCTTCAAGAGCAGCCACAAAACCATTATCCTCATGTCCCCTGAAGCGGCGCAGCGAATTCCCGTTGAACTGGAAAAAGAAATCGTTGTTGTTGACTATCCCCTACCCAGTATTAACGAACTAGATGAAGTTCTCAGGCAACAGTTAGATCCCCGCGATCGCCGCCTCACCCCGGAAGCACGGGAAAAGCTCGTCAAAGCCACCCTGGGTCTGACGCGGGATGAAGCCGAAAAAGTCTTTCGCAAAGCCAAAGTCACCGCTGGGCGGCTCACCGAAGCGGAGGTGGACATCATCCTCTCCGAGAAAAAGCAACTCATCCGCCGCAACGGCATCCTCGAATACATGGAAGTGGATGAAACCATTGATTCTGTGGGGGGCCTAGAGGAACTGAAAGTATGGTTACGTCAGCGCGCCAACGCCTTCAGTGAAAAGGCTCGTGAATACGGCTTACCGCAACCGAAAGGGATGTTGATTTTGGGTGTCCCCGGCTGTGGGAAGTCCCTCATTGCCAAAACCACCTCCCGCCTTTGGGGCTTGCCCCTGCTGCGCCTTGATATGGGTCGGGTCTACGACGGTTCAATGGTGGGGCGATCGGAAGCAAATTTGCGCAATGCGCTGAAAACCGCTGAATCCATTTCCCCTGCCATTCTCTTTATTGACGAAATGGACAAGGCCTTTGCTGGCGGGGCAGGCTCCTCAGACTCCGATGGCGGTACCTCTAGCCGCATCTTTGGCTCCTTCCTAACTTGGATGCAGGAGAAAAAGTCTCCCGTCTTTGTCCTGGCAACAGCCAACCGAGTTGAACGGCTCCCCGGTGAATTCTTGCGCAAAGGCCGCTTTGATGAAATTTTCTTTGTTGATTTGCCCAATGCCGAGGAGCGCAAGGAAATTTTTCGCATTCACCTCACTAAGCGCCGCCGTGAGATTGATCGCTTTGACCTAGAGCAACTGGCCAATATCTGTGATGGCTTTTCTGGTGCCGAGATTGAACAGGCGATCATTGCTGCCATGTACGAAGCCTTTGCCCAAGGGCGGGAGTTTACCCAGTTAGACATTATTGCCGCTAGCCGTGCCACTCAACCCCTTTCCAAGACGATGCAAGAGCAGGTCACGGCACTTCGAGATTGGGCCCGCCAACGGGCGCGCCCGGCGGCAGCTTCAGTGGCTGAATACCAGCGACTGGAGTTCTGACAAGCTTCCTTCTATCTGTTTTGTGCAGATGGGAGAAAGACCCGACCACAGGGGTTTGGTTCGCCATAAATTGTGGTTCATTCAGTCCAATGTTTCTGTCTCAATCTGGAGGAAATTCACATGTCTCACTTCAGCACCCTGCGTACGAAAGTTACCGATGCTGAAATCTTGAAAGCATCCCTGCGGGATCTGGGCATTACGGTGAAAACCAATGCCGATGTGCGTGGCTACAACGGCCAACGCGTTCGTGCCGACATCGTTGCCGTCCTCGACGGTGAGTACGATCTGGGCTGGTCTCGCAATGCTGATGGCACCTTTGATCTCATTGCTGACCTCTGGGGTGTGGCCAAAAAACACAACCAAACCGAGCTAATCAACTCGATCAACCAAAAATATGCCATCAACAAAACCTTGGCTGAGGTGAAGCGCCCTGGCCTTCAGAATGCCAACGTCAAGCTTGTGGTGCATAGCTAATCCTGTTGCCAATTGCTTTGTACTGTCTAGCGCGCGTTCCCAAGTAATCCGCTGGCTGACTCCCGAGGGGTCGGCCTCTTTTTTATCTCAGGATTAAGAATATGGTATTTTGGCCATGAAGGTAAGGATTGTTTGTAGTTATTGAGTTCTGGTCAACCTATTCAAGAACGCTTTTCTCCAGAGGCTAGGCTCGTGATTGCCACCGGGGATGTCTGTGAGGTGGTTCGTCAGGTGCCGGATGAGGCCATGACGCTCATCTTTACGTCGCCGCCCTACAACCTCGGCAAGGCCTACGAAACGCCGGTGGCGATCGAGGACTATCTCCAAAGCCAAAGCAGAGTGATGGCTGAGCTATATCGGGTGCTCCGGCCAGAGGGAAGTCTGTGCTGGCAAGTGGGGAATTTTGTTCAAAGGGGAGAGGTGTATCCCTTGGATATTTTGTTTTATCCCCTCTTCAAGCGATTGGGTTTGAAGCTGCGCAATCGCATCATTTGGAAATTTGGCCATGGTCTCCATGCCACAAAGCGCTTTTCTGGCCGCTATGAAACGATCCTCTGGTTCACAAAGTCAGATGACTACATCTTTAATTTGGATGCGGTGCGCATTCCAGCCAAATATCCGGGGAAACGCCACTTCAAGGGACCTAAGAAGGGCAAACCCTCGGGCAAACCCTTGGGTAAAAATCCATCGGATATCTGGGAAATCGTTCTTCAGGATTGGCAAGAACTGGTGTGGGATATTCCCAATGTCAAGTCCAATCATCCCGAAAAAACGCTCCATCCCTGCCAATTTCCCATTGAGTTGGTGGAGCGGTGCGTTCTTGCCCTCAGCCATGAGGGGGATTGGGTCTTTGACCCCTATATGGGGGTGGGATCATCGCTCTTGGCTGCCCTAATGCATAATCGGCGGGCAATGGGCTGTGAGCAGGAAC
The DNA here is from genome assembly GCF_014466085.1 of Thermosynechococcus sp. OHK43. Lineage (NCBI taxonomy): Bacteria > Bacillati > Cyanobacteriota > Cyanophyceae > Acaryochloridales > Thermosynechococcaceae > Thermosynechococcus > Thermosynechococcus sp. OHK43. The sequence continues at coordinate 542 of NZ_JACOMP010000216.1, read as the reverse complement.
CCGTTTATGTCAACATTGCTCGCCAACGGATTCAGGCCTATGAAAATGGCACCCTGCCTTACCGTCCCCTTGGCAGACCGGTGTACACCCCCACAGGACAGGAGAAAATAGTGCAAATTCCTGAGGAGTGGCAACAGTAAGTTGGCGATCGCTCGATGAACGGGTACGCATTCCATCCAAGTGGGTGACCTTGATTGGCGAGAAGTGGCTGACGGACACCGGTGAAACCCTAGAATACTGGCGGGTAGAAAAGGCGGACTCTGTAATTGTCTTGCCGCTGCAAGGAGATTATTTCATCTGCCTGCCGCCAACCTTTCGGGTGGGCGTTCAGCGAGCTGCGGTGGATTTTCCTGGTGGGCAAGTGCTCCCCAATACCCCCCCAGGGCAATGGTGCCGCAAATTTTGACCCAGGAATTGGGGATTACGTCCGATGGGCTTCAAGCAATCACCCCCATCCGTTAGGGAGTCCGGGCATCTCAGCGCTTCTTGGGCAGTTGGAGTGCTTGCAATGTCCTGCCGTTCTCTTGAAATGGCTGTATCAG
>NZ_JACOMP010000001.1:0-2777 GCF_014466085.1 Thermosynechococcus sp. OHK43 | reverse complement strand
TTGCAATTGTCGAAAGCCCACCAAGGCTTGACCAAAGAGATGGGAGGGCCATTGTGGCCATTGGAGGAAACCCGTTGGCCAAGGGGCAGCCCCCACTAGCCATGCAGCTAAGGCAGTGATCATCACCCCCCAAAAAATTGCCCCCCGCACCTCCTTGGCACAGAGAAAGGCCGTCAAAAGAATCCCAAGGGCAGCGAGGATGGGTGGCCATGTGTGAAAAGTGGTGAGTTTTGTTTTCGTAGCCGCATCAGCGATGATAATTCCAGCATTGCCAAGGCCAATGTAGGCGATAAATAGCCCCACCCCGGCAGCGATCGCCACCTTCAGAGACAGAGGAATCATACTCACAATCAGCGATCGCACCCCCGTGAGGGTCAGTAGCACAAACACAATGCCCTCGAGGAGTACAGCACTCAACGCCACTGGCCAAGGCAACCCCATCTGCCCCACCACTGCAAAAGCAAAAAAGGCATTGATGCCCATGCCAGGAGCTAAGGCAATCGGATAATTCGCCCAAATCCCCATGAGGATACTGCCCACTGCCGCAGATATTGCCGTTGCAATCAGCAACTCCACCTGCAAATCCTGTGGTTGCTCAAGAAAAATTGCATTGGAAAGAATTTGCGCATTGACGGGCAAAATGTAGGCCATCGTTAGAAATGTGGTTAGCGCCGCCAGTGCCTCGGTACAGAGTGAGCTGTGTGCCTGCTGCAAATTGAAGCAAGCCCTAAACCGTGAGTACCAGCGTCCCCTCAAGCGATTACTCCTTATATGGAAGATATATTTAATTTTGTTAATTTTGTTTACACTGCAGCCAAGGATGAATGAACTGAATAAGGCTTGGGCTTGCCCCTCAGCGCGAGATTCGCCACTTCCTACTGGGAGACTCTTGAAATGTGGCTTTCTGGGGGAAAGTGCAATAAGGAATGGAAAATAGATGTAACCAAGAGCACATTACTTTTGCCAATTTTGCCAAATCTGCGATTAAATTATATCAACTCTGTACAAAACCCAAAAGATTGAGGGCATAGTCAATTCACCATCAGCAGCAACTAAATTCTGGCAGTTAAGATATTATTCAGCCTAATTATTGATAGGGAAAAGGGCAGGAGACAAGCCAATGATCAAGAAATGGGTACGCTCACTAAAACGTCGCTATCCGCCCCTAGGGCATTGGCAGCGGCAGCGGGGGTTTACACTGCCTTTAGTCTTGGGGATGGGGCTGATCATGATCGTGGTTGCCCTGACGCTCCTCTCGCGATCGCAGCTAGATGTCACCACTGCCAGCCTCCAAAAACAAACCCAACAGGCCTTTGCCGTAGCCGAAGGGGGTATGGCCCGTACCCTTGGCTTACTCAATGGCAACTATCAGGTTCTGCTGCGCCGTACCTACAACCCCGCCACCAACACCAACTTTAACCCCCCCAGACCCTACCTCATTGATCGTTCAACAGATGCTACGAAAATTGGTCAGCCCAATACCAGCGGTCTAGCTGTTCCCTCTGTCAATGAATGGACAAAGGAAAGCCTTGGTTCCGATGCTCCCCCCTGCTTTACCCTTGACAATCTGAATACGATTCTCCTCAGCGGCACAATTGGCACCCCTGTGCAGGGCAATTACCGCCTTCTCTCCTATCTCTACGATGCGCCAACGAAAACAGGACACCTGTTGATCGAAGGCCGCTTGCCCAATGACTCACCCGCCAATGCCTTCATCTGGCAAAAGATGGTGATTACAGATCGCGCCGTCCCTTCCAACTTCCCTGGACTCTTGGCAGAAAAGATTAACCTCGGCAACAACGATGTCTTTGGCACGGTTAATGGCAATGTGATCTGCACCAATCCTAGGAACTGTATTGTCCCTGCAAGCCAGTGTAGCAATGGCCAGCCGACCCAAGAGGGACTGCGCAGTGCCGTGGGAGCGCTCAATAACTCAACTATTGAAGGAACGATCGCCATCAATAAAATTGACCTACCGCCCCTTCCTCCCCCTCCTCTACGGGTAGGTATAGATACCCTCAAAGATGGTAGCCTCGTAAATGGTAACTTGACGTCGCCACCCCCTTGGTTACCCCCCGAGCAAGTCTCTGACTTTCAGGAAGCCCTGCGACAGGCGGGGGGATACTACAGTGAAGGCGCCTACGGCGAGTTTTCCATTACAACTTCACTTAGCTTTCCCAGGCTGGACGATCGTGATCGTCCCTACATCGATCCTAACCCCGACATTCCCTTCTTTATCCCCGATCCCCTGCAACCTGGGCAGAAGATAGTCAACCCTGAAAAGGTCTATTACGCCTACCGGGTTAAGGATATCAACCTTAGCGGAAATCAAACCGTTGAGTTCAACACCAGCAAGTATGCTATCCGCCTCTATGTCAGCGGCAACATCGCCCTTACAGGTCAAGCAGCGATTCAAAACATCTGTGACCCCGATAGTTCCACCTGTGGTACCGGTGCCAATATGGGTCTTCCCAGGGGTATAGGTACACCGGATCGCCTACGGATTTATGGCAATCCTCCCGATCCCGACAATGCCAGGCCGGATCAGGTATTTACCCTCAGTGGCGGTGCTACCGCCGGCAGTCTCTTTGTCTATGCTCCGGATGCCAAAGTGGGGATTAACGGTGGCAGTAACAATCCCGATAAAATGGGGATTAACGGTGGCAGTAACAATCGCGATATTTTCGGAGCCGTGGGGGCCAAGGAATGGAATGGCTCAAGTTCCAATAACGCTGAAATTCGGGTGCCCGATCGCCTGCCGGAAGCCTTGGGCGGTC
>NZ_JACOMP010000215.1:0-14598 GCF_014466085.1 Thermosynechococcus sp. OHK43 | reverse complement strand
GGAGCTAATACGACAGGTAACACCAGTGGCTGAAAGATAATCCCCAAGGGGCATGCCGTAAATCAGAAAATCCTTTTCAATATCGTGGAGCCGGGGTGCAATTCCTAACCCGGAGGTATAAACCAAGGGCCGAATATAGAAAGGCACGCTGGGCTGATTTTTCTGCACCCACTCAATGATTCTTGCTTTAATGTCACTGGTTGGCAATTCATAGCCCAGATAATGGGCACTGCGACTGAGGCGCCGACAGTGATCCTCAAGACGGAAAAGGAGAATTTCCTTTGAATTGGCAGGATTGGGAAGACCACGCAAGCCGCCTAAAGCGGCTGTTCCATAGTGGAGGGCATGGGTGGCCACGGAAATTTTGGCTTCTTCAAAGGGCACAAATTGACCCTTGAGGTAGGCATAGGGAAGAAAATCACTCATGCGTGAATAGGCAGCGTTGACAAAGAGCAGATGACACCGAAATTAGGGTGGAGTCCCAATAGTTTAACATTTTCGCTTGACGCTCAAAAAACTAGGGCGTTGACTCTTCTGCGGTTACTTCTTGCACACTAGACACCTGTAGGACTAAGCGAAAAGGGCGACCCATGTGCTGATGGATAAACTCTTCCATCAGCCTGACTTGCTTGGGTGTCACAGGTTCACGGGCCCGCACATTCAGGAGCACAATGGGTGGATCACTGACCCAGTCGGTCTCGCTACTCAGTAAATCTAGTCGCTGAAACGTGAGCGTACCCCGCACCAGCGCTTGCCGTACCTGATACTGGAGGCGTGCCTGTTGCAGAAGGCGACTAAAACTAATTGCCAGCGGTACGACTAAGACAGCCGTTAAGGCCCCAGCAATAAGCAGTGGACGGCGACTGCGGTGGAGGGGAATGTAGCCGGTGATAACAAAGAAAACCATACAGGCAAGGGCAATGCCCAGCAGATTGGTGAGATACAGCAGGATAGCCCCCAGGGTGAGGCGGGCATTCCCTTGGGCAAGCCCTAGGCCAATCGTGCACACTGGTGGCATTAGGGCAACCGCAATGGCAGTTCCGGCTAAGGTATTGGAAATACGAGGCTCGGCGATCGCGTAAGCACTCACAACACCGGCCACGACGGCAATACCAAGATCAAGGAGCGTAGGCTGGGAGCGAGCCATAATTTCACTCCCATACACTTCAAGACGCACAAATAGGCCAATCAGCCATGATATCCCAATAGCAAGTAAGGTGCCTGTACCTAGAGCGAAAGCTGCCTCTCGAAAGAGTCTGATATTCCCACTTAAAGAGGCAAAGGCTAGCCCGCGAATGGGTGCCATCAAGGGGGCAATAATCATTGCCCCAATAATCACCGCTGCACTATTGGCCAGTAGCCCAAGGGTGGCGATCGCGCAGGAGGTGACAATCAAGACGATATAGGGAACACTCAAACGGGACTCCACATCAAGTGTGCGGGTCAGCTGATCGAGGCTTTCTGGCTTGCGGCGATGGTAGCGGAAGGCTTGTAGCTGATGCAACCAATGGAGAAAGAGTTCTTTCATAGGTGATCTGACGAATTCAGAGGAAAGCAGAATTAGTTAAATCAATCCTACAGAAAACGCCAGTGATCAAAGGTGGCAGCTTGTCCCACTGGGTTGCCTGCCTCATCTAGGACTGTCCAAATGCAAGCATTTTCAATGCGAAACCGTCGCCCCGTGCGGGAGATACGAATGCCACTGTAGTGACTGGTATACCCTTGGCGAGCAGCCTGGGCTAGGAGTGTTGACCGTTCAGCTTGAGCCATCGGTTCAGCCGTAAAGCGGGAGGGAAGCTGCACCCATTCCGTCCAAAGGTATTCCCAGAGGGTGAGGGCAGCTTGGTTGCCGTAATTGAGAATTGGATCTGCCTCACTCCCATGGGATAGAACAGGCTGGGACCAGTCAAACAATTGCTGCCCTAGGCTCCAGTCATCCTCAGCAGGATTGGGGAGGAGCGATCGCCCCGTCCAGCGCTGAAAACTGACACAAATGCGTCGTGCCTGCCGGAGTGCTGCTGGCTGTAACCAAGGTTCCATCCCTTAGGCTGCGGTCAATACACGACTAGCGGCGGCCACCCCGGCCCCTGGAGTAAAGTTGCTGTAGCCCAATTCCCCCAGCACAGCTTCGAGGGCACTGATAGCTGCCAAAATATCGCGATCGCTAACAAAGCCCAAGTGACCTATGCGGAAAATCTGTCCCTTCAGGTGATCTTGGCCCCCCGCGAGGGCAATGTCAAAGCGTTTTTTCATCAGGTTGCGAATTTTTTCGGCCTCTACCCCTTGGGGTGCCACGGCAGTAATGGCGGGACTGGCACAGTCATCCGGCGCATAGAGGGGCAAGTTGAGTGCCTTCATGGCCGCACGGGTGGCCTGCATCAAGCGCTGGTGGCGAGCAAAGATACTGTCTAGACCCTCCGCCTGCATCATCTCCAGTGCCGTCTTTAGGGCAAAAAAGAGATTCACTGGTGGCGTAAAGGGGGTTGTGTTTTTGGCGGCATCTTTGCGGTATTTGCCAAGGTCAAGATAGAACTTGGGCAGCGTTGCGGTTTTGTAGGCTTCCCATGCTTTGGCACTAACGCTGACAAAGGCCAATCCCGGTGGAATCATATAGCCCTTTTGGGAACCAGAACCAACCACATCCAGTCCCCACTCATCAATAGGGACATTCACAGCGCCAAGACTGGTGACGGCATCCACAATGATTAGGGCTTGGCCGTGGGCTTTGACATGGCGGTTAATCGCTTCTAAGTCGTTGATCACCCCCGTTGAGGTTTCGCTGTGGGTAACAATTACCGCTTTGATGGTTTTAGCCGTGTCCGCCTCGAGGGCTGCTTTGAAGTCATCGGGGTTGAGGGGTTGTCCCCAAGGGGCAGTAATGCGCTCCGTCTTCAGGCCATAGGCATCGCACACTTCTCCCCAGCGATCGCCAAATTTGCCGTTACAGCCCACCAGGACGCGATCGCCCGCACTGAGAAAGTTAATGATTCCGGCTTCCATTGCCCCTGTGCCGCTGGCCGTCAAAATCAGCACATCATTCGTCGTCTGATGCAGCCATTTCAACCCTGCCGTCACCGCTGCCATGATCTCGCTAAAGTCACCGCTGCGATGGCCAATAGGATGTTTACTGAGAGACAGAAGAACCGATTCCGGCACCGGCGTTGGACCCGGAATCATTAACATCGACTTATCTTGCATTGTGAGTTGCGAACCAATTCCTAAGTAATGAAACAACTAAGCCCAGTGGGTGGCCATGTGCTCTGCCAAGTCCAGAACCCGCTGGCTATAGCCCCACTCGTTATCGTACCAAGCTACCACTTTTACCAAATTACCCCCCAGCACCATCGTTAGGGACGCATCCAAAATTGAGGAGGCATTGTGACCCCGATAGTCGGAAGACACAAGCTCCAGTTCACTGTAGTGGATAATCCCCTTCATAGTGGTTTCAGAGGCCTCCTTGATCACTTGGTTGACCTGCTCAGCAATGGTGGGTTTTTCCACCTGAGCAACAAAGTCCACCACAGAAACATTGGGGGTGGGTACCCGCAGGGCAATCCCGTTCAGCTTCCCTTGCAACTCGGGAATCACCAGCCCGACTGCCTTAGCAGCCCCCGTAGAAGTGGGCACAATGTTCATCGCTGCTGCCCGGGCTCGCCGCAGATCGCGGTGACTCGCATCGAGCAGGCGTTGATCCCCGGTGTAACTGTGGGTCGTTGTCATCATCCCCTGCTGGATGCCAAAGGTTTCATGGAGCACTTTGACAATCGGGGCTAGGCAGTTGGTGGTGCAACTGGCATTGCTGACGATATCCTCACTGGGATCGTAGGTGTGGTGATTCACCCCGACCACATAGGTGGGGATATTGCCTTTGCCGGGTGCTGTGATCAGCACTTTTTTCGCACCGGCGCTCAGGTGTTTGCTTGCCCCCTCACGGCTGGTAAAGACCCCCGTGGCTTCAATGACCAGATCAATCCCCCAAGCGCTCCAAGGCAGATTTTCAGGGTTGCGATCAGACACGCATTTAACCGCATGGCCGCCGGCATAGATACAGTCGTCGTCAGCAGTGATTTCGGCATCATGGAAAATGCCTAACATCGAGTCATACTTTAGCAAATGGGCATTGGTGCGGGGATCGGAGGTATCGTTGATGCCTACAATCTCTAGCTTGCTATTGGCTTTCCGCTGTAACCAGCAACGCATGAAATTCCGACCGATGCGCCCAAAACCATTGATAGCGACTCTAACCACCTGATCCCTTCCTCTGTTTACTAACTCATGGCCAGAAATAATCTAGGAAACATTCTAAGGGGGAATGGTCATTTTATTTCGCTTTTTTTAACGATGCACCAAAGGAGGTTCCTCAAGAGGAGCAGATAAGGCCGCCGCCAAAGGGGCACGGCCAAAGCGCTCCTCCAGTAAATCCATCACGGTGCGGCCAAAGTCATTGGGATTGAGTCGCCAAGCCGCAAGGCACACCTCCCCAAAGACGGATCCCATGGGTTCCGGGTTCCAAAGCAGTTTTTTGGCCGTCCACGGCATGAGGCTCATGGGGTTGTAGCCAGGACGCAAAATGCCGCGCTCGAGGGCATATTCCTCAAGGTGGGTATGGGGTTGCAGACCAATGAAGAAAATGGCTGGCTCAACGTTGTCTGCACCAAAGATGCGTTCCAGTTCGCGGTGGTAGGCAATGGTTTGGGCAATGGTGTCGGGGCGTTCATCAATGACATTGAAGGAATAATTCACAGAGACAAGGGCGTTGAACCCAGCGGCTTTCAAATCACGGCAGTTCTGCAGCACTGTTCGCAGGTTGTAGCCCATGCGCATTTTTCGCACCAGTTCTTGGGAGCCACTGGTGATGCCGATTTCAAAGTAATTCATCCCCGTTTGCACCATTAGCTCACACAGCTCGGGGGTGAGGTTGTCGGCACGGATGTAGGCCGCCCAGTGAATATCATTCATGCCTGCTTTGAGGATTTCCCGCAGCAGGGCGATCGCGGCGGGGATAAATTTACGAGCGGGGATAAACTGGGCATCGGTAAACCAAAAGTTGCGCACACCGCGATTGTAGAGCTGGTGCATTTCAGCGACGACTTCTTCAGCAGGGTTAATGCGCACCTGTTTGCCTTCAACCACGGTATAGACGCAGTAGCAGCAGTTGTGGGGACAGCCCCGCTTGGTTTGCACCCCGATATAAAAGTCGCCCCCCTGAAGGTAATACTCAAATTCCGGCCAAATGGTCTCAATGTAGTCGTAGTTGCAGGCGGTTTTTTCGATGGGGGTTGGCCATTCGTGAATGAGGCGATCGCGGGGCTTGTCAACACCCGCAACATAGCAACGCTCCCCGGAAATGGGTTGGTTCGTTAGGACTTTGTGCAGCAGCGTTTCCCCTTCGCCAACGGAAACAATGGTGCCTTTAGGCAGTTGAGAGCCCAACTGCTCATAGAAGACACTCACTGCGCCGCCACCGACAATGGTTGTGACTTCTGGATGGTGACGCTTGGCATGGTGGAGTCCCAAGCGGATTAAATTGAGGTTGCGCCAAAGTTCACCATAGTAGGCGCTCATCACCCGCAGACCCCCGATCGCTCCCCGCAGCTTCACCAAAGGATTGCGAGCGTAATAGACCTCAAAGGCATGTTGCAGGGGATTGCCCCCCCGTCCCCCCACCGGGGCATAGATTTGAATATCTCGCCAAGAAAAAACCAGATGGGTGGGTCGAAACTCATCAATGACTTGGGCGAGGGCAGGCCGAAAATCGAGGGGCGGCACTGTCCCCAAATCAAAAATCCGTTGCTCAATACTTGGTAATTGCTTATGAATATAGTCTGCAAGATAGACAACCCCAATGGGAAAAATCGGGTTACAGGGGAGACGGACGTAGAGGACACGCGGCGACATAGGTTAGCCCAAGACAAGATCTATGGAAAGGCTAAATTCTTAATAAATCTCTATAGCTGTTTAGTTTTTAACACATTTGCGCCTTTCCAGCAGGAGATCACGGTAATTCAAGGAAGGGATCAACTGTCGATCCTGTAGTTGAGTTTACAACTGCATCGAATTGGCAATGTTAGGCTAACGAGGGTAAAGACATGTCCTATAACAAATCCTTACTCCCTATGCCGCAAATCTTTGATCCCGTCCCCAGCGATAGTTGCGATCGCATCCTCTGCTGTTATGTCAATGCCACCAGCAAAATTCAGGTGGTACGCATTACAAATATTGCCAACTGGTATTTCGAGCGGGTGGTTTTCCCGGGGCAACGACTGGTGTTTGAATCGCCACGGGCAGGACAGCTGGAAGTTCACAGCGGCATGATGGCGAGTGCCATTCTCTCCGACACGATCCCCTGTAGTGAGTTATTGGTGCAAGAGGGGGGAGATAATTTTTTTCCGAGTGATCCTGCCAGCCAGCAACGGCTAGAATTGCTCAATGAGACTCCGGCACCAGCGACTGAAAAAGTGATGATCCCTTGAGCCAGCCCCGGCCCATTTCCCGCCCCTACACGACTGCAATTTTGGCCAGTAGTTTAGATGGCTGCCTGGCTCGGGCCGATGCCCGCGGTCAGCGCATTGCCTCGGCCTATGACTTTCAGCACCTGGAACAGCAGGTAGCGCAGGTGGATGCGGTACTCTTTGGGGCAACAACACTGCGTTTGGGGGGGACAGCGATGCGCCTTCAATCTTCTCATCTGATTGCTGAGCGCGAACATCAAGGGCGATCGCCCCAACCCTTGCAAATTGTCTGCTCTGCTAGTGGTGAACTAGACCTCAATCTTCCCTTCTTTCGCCAGCCGATTCCTCGTGCCCTACTGACGACCGAGAAAGGCGCCAGCCGTTGGCAAGGATCCACTGCCTTTGATCACTGTTGGTGCACTAGGGGAGAGGCGATTGACTGGCCGCAGGCTTTTGCCCACCTTCAAGCCTCTGGGGTGCAAACCTTGGCCGTGCTGGGGGGAGGACAGCTTTTCGCTTCCCTGTTACAAATTGCTGCCATTGATGAATTGTGGTTGACCCTCTGCCCACTCCTCCTTGGATCGGCAGCCCCTCGCCTCTATCCAGAGGAGATCCCCTGCTCAGGGAGGTTAAGCCTCCTGAATGTCTTGCCGGTGGGCAATGAGGTTTATCTCCACTATCGTCTTAGTTACCCTTGACCCTTTGTTGCCACTGAGTCTAATTAGTTCTCATCACTCCTGATCTGGATCTCCAAGGGTGAGGCAAGGATGCAATCACAATAATTCAACGCTGGTGGTCTATGCCAACCCCAGGTGACACCAATGCTGGCCGCTGCGCCTCCCCGCTGTGCCATGAGGCCATCACTGTCGGCATCCCCAATGACGACGGTTTGTTCGGGCCGCACCCCCAGGCGATCGCACGCCCTCAGGAATACCTGCGGATCGGGCTTCGTGGGTAGCTCATCTGCCCCCTGCCAGAGTTGGAAAAAGGGCTTCAGGTGATAGGTGTCTAAAAAAGCCTCAATCTCTGAGGTGCGATCGCTAGAGATAATTGCCAAGGCACATCCTAACCGATGGAGCCGTTGCACTAGCTCAATGACCCCCGGTAGGGGTGGGGTTAACGGTGCTTTGGCGCTAAATTCTCGGTCTGCTTCCCCAAAGGCAGCGTTGGCCCGTTCTAAGGCAGCAATCCAAGGAATTCCCTGTGTGGCCACAAAGGCGGCGGCGGCAATCAGGTTCTCCTGCCGTGTCCCCACAGCTTGCAACCCCGTTGGATCAAGGTGATCACCAATCACCCCAAAAGCCTGAAGTAACGACTCCTTAAGATTGGGAAAGGGTTCGGCAATTTTCACAGCACGGGCGATCGCCACCACCCTCAGGTAATGGGCAACATCGGCTAGTGTGCCATCCTTGTCAAAGATCACCGCTGCTATAGGGCGAAAACAGTGTCCCTGACACCATAGCTGCACCATTCCCCCAACCCCTTGAGTAGTAGGATCAAGACACATATCAAGACACACAGAAGATGAGAGGACCCTTCTCCCTTGATTATCGTTATTGACAACTACGACAGCTTCACCTACAACCTTGTCCAATACTTAGGGGAGCTAGCGCGGGAGTTCCCAATTGCTGGGGATCTGCGGGTCTTTCGCAACGACAAGATCAGCCTCGATGAGGTTGCTGCCCTTGCCCCTGCGGGTGTCGTGATTTCTCCCGGCCCTGGTCGCCCTGCGGATGCGGGGATTTCCGAAGCCCTGATCCGTAGCTATGCTGGACAACTGCCCATCTTGGGGGTTTGCTTGGGACATCAAGCCATTGGCGAGGTTTTTGGTGGTAAGGTGACGCTCGCACCAACCCTGATGCACGGCAAAACGTCGGAAATTTACCACAAGGGTGTGGGGGTATTTCAAGACTTGCCTCAACCCTTTAGTGCCACTCGCTACCACAGCCTCGTCATTGATCGCGACAGTTGCCCCGAGGTGTTGGAAATTACCGCTTGGACGGAGGATGGCCTAATTATGGGGGTGCGCCACCGCCAATATCCGACGCTGGAAGGGGTGCAATTCCATCCCGAGAGCATTCTCACCACCTGCGGCAAAGACCTGCTACGGAACTTTTTGCGACGGCTGTCCAGTCCACCGTTGTGAGCCCGCCACTTTTCGGTACACTGAGCTGGAATAGGAGTGTGGGGAGAAAAAATGGAACGGCGGCAGTTCTTGCGTTTGGCTCAAGTGGGCGCGATCGCCAGCCTTGGTGGACACTGGGCAGCCCATGCCCAAGGGGGTAGTCTCTCGCTCCAGTGGTTTGGCCACACCTGCTTTCTCTTTACCGGCAGTGGTCAGCGGGTACTCGTCAATCCCTTCCGCCCCCTTGGTTGCACCAAAGGATTGCGGCCTCCCCGCGTCACCGCTGATATTGTCATGATTAGCAGTCGCCTCTTGGACGAGGGCTACATCCAAGGCTTACCCGGTCGGCCTAAACTGCTCTTGCAGCCAGGCTCCTATAAAGTCAATGGTTTAAGTATTCAGGGCATTCGTACCAGTCATGATCGTGTTGGTGGCTTCCGCTTTGGTATCAATGTGGTTTGGCGCTGGCAGCAGGGGGGCATCAACCTCCTGCACATGGGCGGCATTGCGATGCCCATCACCGTCGAGCAACGCATTCTTATGGGTCAACCTGATGTCATGATCGTGCCAGTGGGAGGCGGTGCCAAAGCCTATAGGGCTGAGGACGCCAAGGCGGCCATTGAAGTTTTACAACCGCGTTTGGTTATTCCTTGCCACTATCGAACCGCTGCCGCTGACCCCAATAATTGTGATCTGGCGGGGCTAGAGGACTTTTTGAAAGTCATGGAGGGAACCCCAGTTCGCCGCAGTGGGGGTGCTGCCCTCAGTCTATCGGCAGCCAATCTGCCCCAGAAGACCACTATTCAAGTCCTCAGCATTTGATTAAAAAAAGGCTATATTTTGTGTCAGTGTTTCCCGTAGAACCAGTAGCGAGTTGAGGAAACGCCATGATTCAGGTCGAACACCTGACCAAGGTTTACGGTACAACCACAGCCCTACGGGATGTCAGCTTTTCAGCCACTAGTGGTGAGATTCTCGGTCTCCTTGGCCCCAATGGCGCCGGTAAAACCACCACAATGCGGATTTTGGCGGGGTATTTGCCGGCAACCAGTGGCACTGCAACCATTGCCGGTTATGAAGTCCACACAGATCCGATGGCAGTGCGGCAGCGCATTGGCTATCTGCCAGAAAATCCCCCCCTCTATACCGAAATGACGGTGGCGGGCTATCTGCACTTTGTGGCTCGCATCAAGGGCGTCAGTGCGGGCGATCGCCCCCAGCGGGTAGAATACGCCCTCAAAAGCTGTGGTCTCTGGGATCAGCAACGGACAATTATTCGCAAACTCTCGAAGGGCTACCGGCAGCGGGTCGGCATTGCCCAAGCGATCGTTCACGATCCGCCAGCCATCATCCTGGATGAACCCACGGTGGGTCTGGATCCGCGCCAAATTATTGAGGTGCGCAACCTGATTAAAAACTTGGCAGGACAGCACACAGTGATTCTTTCCACCCATATTTTGGCGGAAGTGAGCATGACCTGCGATCGCGCCGTGATTATCCACAAGGGCGAAGTGGCAGGGGTAGGCAAGCTAGATGAACTGCTGCAACGCCTCAGCAGTAACTACACCTATGACCTTGAACTGGCAGGCGATCGCGCCCAAATTCAATCCCTCCTGCAACAGTTGCCTGAGCTGCAACAGATTACATGGGAAAATCGCCCTCTTCAGGGACGACAGCAGCTTCAGGTCAGCAGTCCTTCAGAAATTGGCGCCGATCTTGCCAGTCTCCTTGTCCAAAATGGGGTGCAACTCTTTGAAATGCGCCGCTCCCGTGCCAACCTAGAGGAGGTGTTCTTGAAGCTAACGACCGATGAACCCACCGCAGAACCCAGTGATGCCACCGAAGAAGCCCATGCTTAGCGTTTCCCTCCACGGGCTGCGTGTCCTTCTTGCCAACATTCTTGCCATCTATCGCCGTGAACTCCAAAGTTACTTTAGTACCCCCTTCTACTATGTGATTGCGGGGGTGTTCTGGCTCCTCAGCGGCCTGTTTTTCCTCACTGTGATGACGACAATTATTAGCCAAGTGGCTCAGCAGGATTTGCTCCAACAGCAGTTTGGAGCGCCGCGCCAAGCCATTGACGTGCCCAAGCTGATTTTCGAAAGCTTTCTTGGACTCCTAGGCTCCATTTCCCAAGTTATTTTGCCGATGCTCTCAATGGGACTCTACACCGAAGAGCGTAAACGCGGCACCCTTGAACTGCTAGCCACCTCGCCGATTACGAACTGGTGTGTGGCAACGGGTAAGCTCCTAGCAGTGCTCACCTTCTATACCACGCTTCTGCTGCCCGTGGTTGTCTACCAATTTGTAGCCCTGCGGCAGAGTACGCCCCCCCTCTCCCTTTGGCTCATTCTCGCGGGCAATGGCGGATTGATTCTCTTGGCGGCGGCAGTTCTCTCCCTTGGGATGTTTCTCTCGTCCTTGACTGATAGCACGATCTTGGCAGCCATTTTGGGGTTTGCTGTGTTGCTGATTCTTTGGGTGCTGGACGTCTTGGCTAAAAATACTGGCGGAAACCTCAGTGATATCCTCACCTACCTCTCACCCCTAGAGCACTTTACCAACCTGAGCCGAGGCATTTTCCGCACCAGTAGCCTTTTTGTTTTTGGCAGTTACGTTTTCCTAGGCATTTTCCTCACAGCCCAGTCCATTGATGCTTTTCGTTACCAGCGCAATTAGGGAGTACAGGTCATGAAACGCTTTGCCCTAGGCTCACCCGAACGATGGACCACGGTATTCCTGTGGGCGGCGCCACTGTTCATCATCGCTGGGTTGAGTGCTGGCCTCGTCACCAACCGCTGGAATTGGCTGCCCTTGGGTCTTTTAGCCTTAGGGGGGATTGCCCTGCTGCTATGGCTAATCCAGCAAAGTCGGGTCTCCACAGGGTTTTGGGGACGGCGTTCCACCCAAACAAATGCCAATGCTATCTTGACTGTGGTTGCGGTGATTGCGCTATTGGGCATCATTAACTTTTTGGCCGATCGCTACAGTGTTGAAATCGATCTCACCGAAAACCGTGCCTTTACCCTAGCGGCAGAAACCCGTGATGTTCTGCAAAATCTGGGTCAGCCGGTGCAGGTGTTGGTGTTTGATGCCAATGCTGCCAGTCGCGATCGCCTGCTGTTGGAACAGTATCGCCGTCAGGCTCATAACCGCTTTTCCTTTCAGTTCATTGACCCCCAAGAGCAACCTGCCCTTGCCAAAAAGTACAACGTGACTCAAGTGGGACAAGTGATTGTTGTTGCCGGTGAGAAAACCCAGCGCATTGATGAAGACCTTTCCGAAAGCAACCTCACCCCCGCCTTGATTCGCGTCACTAGCGATCGCACGATCCGCGCCTATTTCACCACAGGACACAATGAACTCCCCCTCACTGGTGGGGCCGCCAGCCTCAGTGAAGTGGCCAAACTCCTCGAACAGCGGGAGGTGAAACTCCTGCCCCTGAATTTGCTGGAGATGGGGAGAATTCCCGAGGATGCCAATGTGATTGTTGTCGCTGGACCCCGGCAGCCTTTTTTACGCCTTGAGCAGGATCTTCTCAAGGAGTACCTCAATCGTGGCGGTAGCCTTTTGCTGATGCTTGATGTGGATGTCAACGCAGGTCTTGATGATTTACTGAAAAACTGGGGACTCACCCTCGATAATCGCTGGGTCATTGATGGCTCTGGTGTGGGTCAGCAGGTGGGACTTGGGCCCGACACAATTATTGTCACTACCTATGGCAATCACCCCATTACTGAGCGCTTTGCCCAAGGTCCCAGCGTCTTTCCCCGAGCGCAAGCCATTCGCATTAATCCTGTAAAGGACGATAACATTGTTGAAATTGCCCTTTCGGGCTCGCAAACTTGGGCAGAAACCGATTGGAAGTCGGGCAACCTTGAATTCACCGAAGGCGTAGATACCAAAGGCCCGCTGCCGATTGGCGTGGCTATTACCCGTCAGTTGAGTGACAATCCACCGAAGGAAGCCCGCCTAGTGGTCTTTGGAGATTCGGAGTTTGCTACCGATGGCGTGATTGCCTATCAAGGGATTAATAGTGATCTCTTTGTCAATTCCGTACTCTGGTTGGGCGATCGCGACCAAAAGGCACTCTCGATTCGTCCTCGCCAAACCACGAATCGCCGCCTTCAACTCAATGTCACCACCAGTCGTTGGTTAGAGATTATCAGCGTCTTTCTCTTGCCCCTTATCGGGTTTGGTTCTGCCGTCTTTGTCTGGTGGCGGCGACGCTAACACTTCTGCCATGGCAAGAGCCTCCTGCCCCTATCCCCGTTTGCTCCTGTATGCCCTAATCATTGGTCTTCTCGGCGGCTGTGTGGCCACGGCTTTTTATCTGGGTCTCAAGCTAGGGTTTGCGCTGTTGTGGGGGACTGAGCCTAACCAAGTGAGCATTGGCACGTGGGCACATCTCTATCCTTACATTCCGCTGGTTACGGCCTTTGGCGGCTTGCTGGTGGGTTTATCGGTCAAATTCTTTGGGGCAAAGGGGGAGATCGCGGCGGCGATCGCAGAGTTACACCATGAGGGTCGGTTCAGTTATCGCTTTCTACCCGGTATGGCATTGGCTTCTGGCCTATCCTTGCTATTTGGCAGTAGTGCTGGCCCTGAAAGTTCAATGATTGACATCAATGGTGGCTTAGGCACTTGGTTGGCAGCTCGTTTGCATCTATCCCCAGATAGCACCCGCATTCTCACCCTCTGTGGGATGGCAGCGGGCATGGGCGTGTTTTTTGAGTCGCCCCTTGGTGCAACGCTATTCGTTTTGGAACTCCCCCATCGCCGTAGTCTTGAGTTTTATGAGGCAATCCTGCCAGCCTTGATTTCTGCTGTTGCTGGGTTTACCCTTTTTCGGGTGATTACAGGCACAACCATTGGCGGCATTTACCGCTTTCCTACCTACGATAGCCTGCGTCCTGAGGATATTGGCTTTGCAGTGTTGATCGGCATCATTGGCGCAGCCGTGGGAACGCTCTTTGTCTTTTTAGATCGGCAGATTCAACGCTGGCTGACCCCCTATCGGCAATATCCTCTCCTCTTGATCGTGGCAGTGGGGTTTCTGATTGGCTTAATTGCCCTGATTCACCCAATCACGCTGTTCTACGGTGAGCGCCAAATTGAACAAGTCATCCAAGTGGTGAACCGCTACAGCATTGGCATTTTGCTGAGAGTTGCCTTCTTTAAGCTCCTTGCTCTGAGTCTTTGTCTGCGGGGAGGGTTCCG
This sequence comes from Thermosynechococcus sp. OHK43, assembly GCF_014466085.1. Classification (NCBI taxonomy): domain Bacteria; kingdom Bacillati; phylum Cyanobacteriota; class Cyanophyceae; order Acaryochloridales; family Thermosynechococcaceae; genus Thermosynechococcus; species Thermosynechococcus sp. OHK43. The sequence continues at coordinate 801 of NZ_JACOMP010000215.1, read as the reverse complement.
TGGGGGGGTAGTCTTTCCCCTATTTTTTGTAGGTGCTTGTGTGGGTATGGCTGTGCACCAAGCACTCCCGAATACGCCCTTGAGTGTGGCCTTGGCTGGCATGATGGCGGCAGTCACGGTGGTGGTTACCAAAACGCCTTTGGGCCTGGCGATAATTCTGACGGTGATTTCCCATACGACAATGCTGCCCCTGATTACGATCGCGACTCTAACCAGCTATCTATTGACCTTGCCTATTGCTTGGATCCCCAGCCAGCGATCGCGCCGGGACCCCCCTGATCCCTGAGAAAATCTTAACAGAATATAAAATTCAGACATAACCCTTTACATTTTTCTGAGAGATTGATTAACATAGGGTTACATTCCGTTGCACAGCCAGCGAGTGCTCCTGAAGCCTCTCAGGCATTCGGTTTGGCCCTGTGAGCGGTTTGTAACCCTCATTCATTTTGTTCAACAGGACTTATCACTATGACGACTGTTTTACAACGTCGCGAGCAACTGAACCTGTGGGAGCAATTTTGTAGCTGGGTCACCAGCACCAACAACCGCCTCTATGTGGGCTGGTTCGGCGTGTTGATGATCCCCACTCTGCTCGCTGCTACCATCTGCTTCGTGATTGCTTTCATCGCTGCTCCCCCTGTGGACATCGATGGCATCCGTGAGCCTGTCGCCGGCTCTTTGCTCTATGGCAACAACATCATTACCGGTGCCGTTGTCCCCTCTAGCAACGCCATTGGCTTGCACTTCTACCCCATTTGGGAAGCTGCCTCCCTCGATGAGTGGCTCTACAACGGTGGCCCT
>NZ_JACOMP010000214.1:0-4262 GCF_014466085.1 Thermosynechococcus sp. OHK43 | reverse complement strand
TAGATAATGCGCTTCGCCATATGTGTTTCCTACCTCAATCGTTCAACAGTGATGAAAAAATCGCACCGAGATGCAAGGAAGTCAGTGACCTAGCCCACAATGGCCAAGATGTCTTTTTCTGAGAGGAGAACGTAGTCTTCGCCCCCTAGTTTCACTTCGGTACCGGCATACTTGGAGTACAGCACCTTGTCACCCACTTTCACATCCATGGGCTGACGCTTGCCGTCTTCAGTGAGTTTGCCGGGACCGACGGCGGTCACTTCGCCCACTTGGGGTTTTTCACGGGCATTGTCGGGCAGGAGAATCCCCCCTGCGGTCCGTTCTTCGCTTTCGGCGACTTTGACAAAAATGCGATCGCCCAAAGGTTTCACAGTTGAAACGCTTAGAGATACGGCTGCCATAGCGTACTGTTCTCCCAATTGTAAGAGTATGGATTGATAGCACTCACTGCACGGCTCATCGCGCAGTCTCTGGGGAGTAAGAGCATCACTGGTAATTGTTTAGCACTCTCACCCTTCGAGTGCTAATGTAGCGAGAGACGGTTGGCGATCGCAACTCCTGTTGCAGTACGGTTTTCCGAACGGTACCTTAGTTCTTTAGCCCCGTGGTGGCAATACCGCGAATCAGTTGCCGCTGACCCAAAATAAACAAAATCATCACCGGTACAGTGGCAATCACCGCCGCTGCCATCATCAACGGCCAATCATTGGTGAACTGCTCCTGAAAATTGGCCAAGGAAAGCTGCACGGTGATCAGTTCTGGCTTGGTGGTAAAAACCAAGGGCTTAAACATATCATTCCACTCGCCAATAAAGGTAAAGATAAAGAGCGTTACCAAGGCTGGTCGGCTCAGGGGCAAGAGAATATGCCAGAGAACCTGCCAGCGATTTGCCCCATCCAAGCGGGCTGCCTCCTCAAGGGCAACGGGCAATGTGAGAAAAAACTGCCGCATCAAAAAGACACCAAAGCCATTGGCCGCCGTTGGTAAGATCAACGCGCCATAGGTATTGATCAGATGAGCCGCCTTCAGGATGAGAAAAATTGGGATCACCAAAAGCTGAAATGGGATCACTAGGATTGCTAGCATCAGCAGCAGAATCGTCTGTTGCCCCGGAAACGAAAGTCGGGCAAGGGCGTAACCCGCTAGGGCTGAAGTTACCAACTGGAGCGCCGTCACCGCTAAGGCCACAAACGTTGAGTTGGCAAAAGCTAAGATAAAGTGTCCCTGCCGCCATGCCGCCTGATAGCTCTGCCAGGTCCAGCCTTGGGGCGGCAATAATTGGGTGGGTAGGGTTCCGGGTGGCCAGCCGGAGGTACAAAGCACCACTAGCAAGGGACTGAGAACCAACAATGCCCCCAGGATTAATAGGAGCGTTAAGCCTACCCTAGGAGCGACCACTGCCAGACATCCGTTTGAGCAAATCCACAAATCCTTTCACTTCTTCGCGCAAAAGGAAGCCCGCATAGGCCTCCATGCCATGCTCGCCAATGTCCAACCCCTCGATTTCCTCCTCTGGAGAAACGCGAATGCCAATGGTAAGGTTCAGGAGTAGCCACACTGCTGTACTAAAGGCAACGGTAAACCCGCCCACCGCCAGTACCCCCACCAATTGGTGCCCCAACTGGGTAAAGTCACCACTCCAGAGCAATCCCTTGAGAGGCCCCGCCCCAGCTTCGTAAAAGCGCCCCGGTCCATCGGCAAAGAGCCCCACTGCTATGGTCCCCCAGATGCCATTGACCAAGTGTACGGAAATGGCTCCCACTGGATCGTCAATTTTTAGGCGATCGAGGGTCACCACCGAAAAAATAATAATGATCCCGGCAATACTGCCGATTAACGCCGCGCTCTCAATGGTGACAAAGGCACAGGGGGCTGTGATGGCCACTAATCCTGCCAGAATCCCATTAATGATCATCGAAAGGTCGGGCTTCCCAAAGTAGAGCGTGGAAACCACCGTTGCGGTGACACCCCCAAAGGCTGCGGCCATATTTGTGGTCACAACAATGTGGGCGATCGCCTCCGGATCTGCGGTCATCGTTGACCCTGGATTAAAACCAAACCAACCAAGCCAGAGGATCAAACAACCCAAGGTGGCGATCGCAAAATTATGCCCGGGGATGGCCGCCACCGACCCATCCGGCAGAAAGCGCCCCAAACGCGGCCCTAGGAGAGCTGCCCCCATCAATGCTGCCCATCCGCCTACAGAGTGCACCACCGTAGAACCGGCAAAATCCCACATACCTAGCTGTTGCAGCCAACCGCCACCCCAGATCCAGTGACCCGTAATTGGATAGGAAATCCCCACCAGCAGCAAGCTGAAGATAAAGAAGGCATAGAACTTAATCCGCTCCGCCACTGCCCCAGAAACAATTGTGGCGGCCGTTCCCGCAAAGACCACTTGAAAGAAGAACTTAGCAAACAGGGGTACCGCTGCCCAACTGAGGGAACTATAGACCCCCCGGTAGGCTTCGGCAGTGGCCGGACTGTTATCGGCCCCCAGCAAAAAGAAACCACTGCTGCCCACCACCCCATTGCCATCCCCAAACATTAGGGCAAAGCCAATCGCCCAATAGGCGATACTCGAAAGGGCAAAGACAATCAGGTTCTTTGAGAGCAGGTTCACCGCATTCTTGGCCCGGCAAAAGCCCGTTTCCAACATGCAAAAGCCAGCATTCATGAAAAATACCAGCACGCCTGCAAAAATCACCCAGAGCGTGTTGAGCACCACCTGCACCTTTGCCGGAACCGCCGTTGAGGCGGCAGTATCCTGCCCCAGTGCGGCTGTTGCACTCAGCACACCAATCATCACCGCAAAGGTCAATCGCGTGCGGCGAGGGGGCAGATAGAGAATCGGAGTCAGGGGATGCTGAAGACGTAACCGGCGGCGCAAGATAGAACGCAGTTTCATAGGTGCAGATGTCCAATCGACAAAGAAAACCGTTGGAACCTATAAACCCCCAGCTAAAATCCCTAGAAAAATCCTAGGGTTGAGTTGCAAAGTTTGAGACAAATAAACCAATCATCCCTGAATTTACCCCTAGGTATATGTATCCCAAGATACAAAAACTTGGGTCTCTGCCTCAATTCTGCATAGGGAGCAACTTGTACCAGTTAGATATGTTGCAATTGTCCACCCTTGTGGAGTGTCCAGTGATGACCCATTCGCACCACGCCAATGCCGCTGTTGTCCGCCGCTGGGTGCTCAGTTCTTTCCTGATGGGTTTAGGGTGTGCAACCCTACAGTTGGCCCCTGTAACTGCTCAAATTGCCGTCTATGAAGGGCAGCGGGTCACGGGGGATGTCACCCTGACCCTCCCCGATGGCAGCACCTACAAAGGGGAATTGCTAAACGGTCGCTTTAATGGCCAAGGCATCCTCACGATGGCCAATGGCAACCGCTACGAGGGAGAATTTCGCAATGGCCGCTACCACGGTCAGGGGGTGCTCACCTATGCCGATGGCGGACGCTATGAGGGTGGCTTTGCCGATGGTATCTTCAATGGCAAGGGCATTCTACAACTGGCCAATGGCCAGCGCTACGAGGGGACGTTTCTCAATGGTCAATACCATGGGGAGGGGGTACTCACCTTTCCCGACGGCACTCGCTACGAGGGACAGTTTTTAGCGGGCAAGTATCATGGAACTGGAATGCTCTCCTTTGGGAATGGCACAAGCTATGCTGGACAGTTTCGCAATGGCTTATTTGACGGAGAGGGGGTGCTCACCCTGCCAGATGGCTCCCGGATTATTGCTACATGGCGCCATGGTCGTCGCGAGCCCCGCTAATCCTTTTCCATCGAGCTGGCCGTGGGTGATCCACTGACGGCAGCGCTGAGTCCCTACGCCCGCTTTGGGGTGCGCCTTGGCCTTGAACCCATCCAGGCGCTCCTGAGTGCCTTGGGGTCTCCCCAGTTACAGGTGCCCTTGATCCACGTTGCGGGGACAAATGGCAAAGGCTCGGTGTGTGCCTATTTGGATAGTGTTTTGCGGGCAGCGGGCTATCGCACGGGTCGTTATACCTGGCGCCATCTGTTGGGCTGGTGTGAGCGCATTTGTGTCGATGGTGAACCCATTGCCCCGCAGGTCTTTTTGACCCTCATTCAACAAATTGAAGCCGTCTTGCCCCAGGTGGCCTATCCCCCCAGTCAGTTTGAAGTGGTCACGGCGGCGGCATGGCTCTATTTTGCCCAGCAGGGGGTGGAGGTGGCGGTGATGGAGGTGGGCTTAGGGGGGCGCTTGGATGCCACGAATGTGTGTCAGCC
>NZ_JACOMP010000213.1:0-8884 GCF_014466085.1 Thermosynechococcus sp. OHK43 | reverse complement strand
CAACTATGGTGTCAATTTGGTGGTGCGCTCCAGTTGGACGGATGATCCTGGTACTCGCGTTATTGCACCATCGCGGCCGCCGCGTCCCGTGGAAAACCTTGAATTGGGCAAGCCCGTGGATGGTGTAGCCCTTGACACAGATCAGGCAAAGGTGGCACTGCTGCGGGTGGCCGATCGCCCCGGTGTTGCGGCGCAGCTTTTTGGTGAACTGGCACGGCAAAACCTGGATGTGGATTTGATTATCCAATCTATCCATGAAGGGCAAACGAATGATATTGCCTTTACAGTGCAAAGGCGGGTTCTGAAGCAAGCCGAAGCCATTGCCCTGGCCTTTTATCCCCGCCTGAGTTCCCGGGTTGAAGAGACGGATGTGCTCGTGGATGCCGATATTGCCAAGGTGAGTATTACCGGCGCCGGCATGATTGGCCGACCGGGGGTGGCAGCTCAGATGTTCTCAGCCTTGGCGGCAGCGGGTATTAATCTGCAAATGATTTCCACCTCTGAAGTGAATGTCAGTTGTACAGTGGCCGCAGCGGATGCCGGTCGAGCCATTGCCGTCCTCTCCCAAACCTTTGATGTGGAAGCTGCCACCACTGTCCCTCAAGAGACTCCCGCTGCCCCACCGGTGCGGGGCGTTGCCCTTGATCCGAAGCAGGCGCGGATTGCCATTCGGGATGTGCCCGATCGCCCTGGCATGGCGGCAGCCATTTTCCAGACCCTTGCGGATGCGGCCATTAGTGTCGATATGATTATCCAATCCCAGCGATCGCGCTCCCTGGGGGGTGTGATGACCCGCGACATTGCCTTTACGGTCGCCTCTGCCGATGCCGAAAGAGCCACGGAACTGCTCAGAGAAGTTCAGGCCCAATTGGGCTACGGTGACATCCTCGTCGACACCGCGATCGCCAAAGTGAGCATTGTCGGTGTGGGGATGATCCACCGGCCGGGGATTGCTGCCCAAATGTTTGCTGCCCTTGCCCGTGAAAACATCAACATTCAAATGATTGCCACCTCAGAAATTCGCGTCAGTTGTGTCGTAGCAGAATCAGAGGGGGTGCGGGCGCTGCGGGCAGTGCATACGGCCTTTGGGCTGGATGGGGAGACACCTGTCGTCATTCCCGATGTCGGTCAATAGGCCGCCCTACTGGCAAATTGCCCTTGTGCTCGGCGGGGGGGTGTTGGCGGTTTCTATGGCTGCTGTGCTGGTGCGCTGGGGTATGACTGGTTTACCTACCCATTCCCTAAGGACAACCGTAGGGTTGAGCATTTTCCTTGCCAGTGGTCGCCTGAGTTTGGCCGCCCTCTTTTTGACCCCGCAACTGTACGCTTGGCCATGGCTGGACCTGACTCGGCAAAATCTGCGTTGGGCGGTGGCTGCGGGGATTGCTCTTGCGGCACACTTTAGCCTTTGGTTCACTTCGCTGCACTACACATCGGTGGCGGCCTCGACGATGCTGGTGACGACCACCCCGATCTGGTCGGCGCTCGTGGGGTACCTTTGGCAGCGACAAACCCTTAAATTCCGTGCTTGGGTAGGCCTGGCGATCGCCCTTGGTGGCAGTGCCCTAATTGGCACGGGAGAACTGACGAGTGCTGTGGCAAGGAATCCCCTACTGGGAAATGGGCTAGCGATCGCTGCGGCCTGGGCGGTCAGTGCCTACTTTATTTGTGGTCAGGCTGCCCAAAAGGCCGGTCTGTCGATTCACCACTACGCCCTTGTTGCCTATGCCACTGCTGCGGTGGGGCTCCTACCCCTGCCGCCTCTCCTGGGCCTTGCCTACACAGGTTGGCCGCTAAAGCTCTATGGCGCTATTGTCCTACTGGCGTTGATTCCCCAGTTGGTGGGGCACACCAGTCTCAATTGGTGCCTGCGTTGGCTGTCCCCCACATGGGTAACCCTTCTAGTGTTGGCAGAACCAATTGCTGCGAGTCTCTTTGCTTTGCTGCTGTTTGGTGAAGTGCCGACAACGGCAGTGATCATGGGGGGCACTCTTGTGCTGGCGGGTTTAAGCGTGGCACTGTGGCCAAGTCCTTAGGGTGGTTTTGGCGATCGCCGCCGCTGTTTGAGGGTATCCAAGGCATCCCCCAAGGCGGCAATTAACCCCTCACGGGTGCGGGCATGATTTTGCCGTTCCTCCTCTAGGGCACGTCGCAGCCGTTGATTTTCCAAGAGAGCTTCAATCAGTTGAACCTGAAGTTGGGCAACGGAGGTTTCACTGCGCACGCGGGCTTCAATCTGTGCCCGTTCATCTGCCCATTCTGGGGCTGCGGGATCCACAGGCGGCGGGGGTGGTTCAGGAATCAGTGACGGCAGCTCATTAGCTCGCGCCTGTGCCCGCTGTAGTTGCTCTTGCAGACGTTGAAGCTGTTCCTGAAAATCTGCCACAGTGGGTAAGGCACAGTTAGGAATCCTAGGGCTATTTTGATACGAGTATCCTCAGAAAACAAGGGTCAAGATATACAAGATATAGTCGTGAGTGGTGAGGCGCTCCAAGGATGGTGGCACTGGGCTCAGGCGATCATTCCCGCTTCTGAGCGCGAGAGTGGCCTGCGGGAGTTAAAACAATTTCTCAGTGCCTTTACAGTGCTGAGTCCCCTTGAAATCACACTGCGCCGATTCCCGCCCCAGATTCATCTGAAACTTCCCCTTGCAGAACTCCAAGAGCGCTGGCAACGCCGCTGGCAAGAGCGAGTCCCCCTGCAATATCTGATTGGTGTGGCTCACTGGCACGATCTCGAATTAGTCGTTACCCCCAGCGTGCTGATTCCTCGGCCAGAAACCGAGGAGTTACTTGAAGTAGTCGCGGCAACGGTACCCCCTTGGCAACAGCAGGGGCATTGGCTGGATTTGGGTACGGGGAGTGGCGCGATCGCCATTGGGTTGGCGCGGTTCTTTCCGACAGCGCTGATTCATGCCGTGGATTGTAGCCCTGAGGCCCTAGAGGTCGCGCAAGTTAATATTCAAAAGTACGCTTTGGGCGATCGCGTGCGGTGCTACGTCGGGAATTGGTTTGACCCCATTGTGCCACTGCAAGGGCAAGTGCAGGGGATTGTCAGTAATCCCCCCTATATTCCCACTAGCCTAGTGGCCACCCTCCAACCGGAGGTGCAGTACCATGAACCTTTCCTTGCCCTCGATGGCGGTACTGATGGCTTGCAGGCCATTCGTCAGATTCTTGAGACGGCGCCAGAGTATTTGCAACCCCAAGGCTGGCTCTTTATTGAATTGATGGCCACCCAAGGGGAAGCAGTGGCAGCGTTGGCAATGGCCACCCAAGCCTATGAACGGGTGGAAATCCTTCGAGATCTTAGTGGCCACGATCGCTTTTTGCTTGCTCAAACACCTTAGCCGCGATCCCAACGCCAGAGGGCAACCATTAGGGCAACCACGCCGATTTGTAATGCCAGATTCCACACCCAGTCATCACCTGCGGTGCCCGCCAATCCCTTGAGGCCAAGGATAAAGGCACCCATGAGGCCGGAGGCAGCAAAAACGGCATAGAAAACACGCCGTAGTCCCCGATAGGGCGCTGCTGCCTCGGCTCGCAGGCGATCGCGCAGGGTTGACTGAGTCACTTCAACCTGTTGCTTGGGTTCCTGAGCAGCCATTTGATTTTTCCGTCACCTGAAAATATTCTACGTCCCTAATAATAGGGAACGGTGTGCATCAATGAGGGTCTAAGGCCGTAGGCCCAAAAAGACGTGAGGAGTTTAATATGCATTGGCAGCGAATCAGTCTGGCACTCTCGATCGCCTTGGGTACCACCGTTGCAGTTCCCCAACTCAGTCAACCCTCCCAAAATACAAGTGCAGGGACACTCCGCTGGAGCGATGCTTCATTTCCTGTGGAAAATTTCCAAGGCTATACCTCTCCCTTCGGCTACCGGCGATCGCCCACAGGGGAAACCACAACCGAATTTCACAATGGCCTTGATTTTGCGGCACCCCAAGGCAGCTATATCCGCAATTGGTGGACCGGGCAGGTAATTGAAGTTTCCGATCACACTGCCTGTGGCACACTGGTACGGATTCAATCGGGGGCTTGGGAACACGTTTACTGCCACATGATGGGGCAGGTTGAGCAGACCCCCCAAGGACGAGCCATCGTCGATCGCGCGGGTGGCATTTTAATCCTAGAGGGGCAACGAGTACCTACGGGGGCACGTATTGGTCGAGTGGGCATGACGGGGCGCACCACCGGGCCCCACCTTCACTGGACGCTCCGCTACCGAGGGCAATTGGTCAATCCTGCCGTGGTTCTACAGGCCATGTATGGTAGCCAAGCTCAGCGGTAACCCTAAGCAGAGAATTGTTTTGGTTTGCGCTAGTAACACCGATGAAACTTGAAAGCTTTTTCTTGCCCATCATTTGCACATTTCAATTATCCATGGCACCGAAGCGATCAATCACTCGGCCAAAATAGTGCACCTATGGAGTTATCCAGTACTCAAAACGCGACTCTGCAGATTGTCCCTGAAGAATTCAACGTAAATAACGTAAAATTGTGTAACTTTGACGGGACTGACGGGGCTCGAACCCGCAACTTCCGCCGTGACAGGGCGGTGCTCTAACCGATTGAACTACAGTCCCAATTTTTGAGCGATTTTTAGCGTATCAGGAAAATCATGGACTTGTCAACTGGTTGCATTTCCCCTGCAGGGCGATCGCCCTCTATCATTTCTTGTTGCCTTTGGGGAGAACGTTGCCGGTTGACTGATAAACTTGGTAAGCTCCTGAAAATTGATTTGAATTGATTTGAAAAATGATCGCCTATCTTTTGGGAGTACGTCTGTGAAGGTCGTTGTCGTTGGTAGTGGTGGTCGGGAGCACGCGATCGCTTGGAAATTACTCGATTCTCATCGCGTGACACAGGTTTACTGTTTACCAGGGAATGGGGGCACAGCCTGCTTAGAGCGGTGTGAAAATGTTGCCATTGAAGCCACCGACCTCACAGGCATTAGTGAATTTGCCAAAGAGAATAACGCTGATCTAGTCGTCGTTGGCCCAGAGGTACCCCTTGCAGCCGGTTTAGGCGATCGCCTACAGGCGCTCAAGATTCCGGTCTTTGGCCCTGGCCAAGCAGGGGCACAAATTGAAGCCAGTAAAGCCTGGGCAAAGGCGCTCATGGAGGCGGCTCAGATTCCTACGGCCCAGGCAGCAGTGTTTGACAATTATGGGGCGGCCTCCCGTTATGTTCAAGCCAAAGGGGCCCCCATTGTTATTAAGGCCGATGGTTTAGCAGCGGGTAAAGGAGTGACGGTAGCAGCTACAGAAGCAGAGGCGATCGCGGCCCTCGAGCGAATTTTTGGGGGCGAATTTGGTGTTGCTGGTCAAAAGGTGGTCATTGAATCAGTGCTGGAGGGGCAAGAGGTCTCCGTACTCGCCGTTACAGATGGCAAAACAATTCTGCCGCTGCTGCCTGCCCAAGACCATAAGCGCATTGGCGAAGGGGATACCGGTCCGAATACCGGGGGAATGGGAGTCTATGCCCCTGTACCTTGGGTAACACCAGAGCTAATGCGACGGATTCAAAGGACAATTCTCGAACCGGCCCTTGGGGCTTTACAGGATCGCGGCATCCACTACTGTGGGGTGCTCTATGCGGGTCTGATGGTGACGCCCGCAGGGGATCCCTACGTGGTGGAGTTTAACTGTCGCTTTGGTGATCCCGAAACCCAAGTGGTGCTGCCCCTTTTGGAAACCCCCTTGATTGATGTGATCCTAGCCTGTGTTGAGGGACGCTTAGCCAGTTTGGGAACCTTGCAATGGCGCAATGAAGTGGCGCTATGCGTTGTCATGGCAGCAGGAGGTTATCCGGGCAGTTACCGCAAAGGGGATGTGATTCAGGGGATTCCAGAAGCAATGGCCCAGGGAGTTCTGGTCTTCCATGCGGGTACCCGTTGGCAGGAGGGGCAGTGGTACACCAATGGTGGGCGGGTTCTCAACATCACTGCTTTGGCCCCTGACTTTGCCACGGCGCAAGCCAAGGCCTACGGGGCGGTCAATGTTATTGAATTTGCCGACTGCTACTATCGTCGTGACATTGGCTACCGTATTCTAGAATCATCGGCCCACAGAGGTGAATACCGTCCATGACCCTTCTCACTTCCAAAACTGACCCATTGCGCTGCTTAACCGGCGCGTTAATTGCTGGTACCCTTGGGATTCTCCTCTATCGGCTCACAGGGGCGATCGCCTACCTCCTTGCTACCCATGCCGTCAGTCCTCACAATCAACTGGTTTATAGCTTGGCAGTTGCCGTGCGCACCCTCGTGGTCGGTTTGTGTACCCTGGCAACGGGTGTCTTTAGCATTATTGCGCTGGGGCTAGTGGCCCTGACGCTGCAACTCCTTTGGGAACGCTGGATACAACGGGAGCAAGCTTAACTGTTGCTGATTTTGCCATCCTCAATTTTGGTGATGCGATCAGCAATAGCTGTAATACGGGGATCATGGGTAACAATCAATACCGTGCAGTCGTTTTGCTTGGCCAGCTTGTCGAGAATCTTGATCACCTGTTGGCCATTTTGGGAATCAAGGGAGGCTGTGGGTTCATCGGCAAAAATGATCTTTGGCTCACCGGCCAAGGCACGGGCAATGGCAACCCGTTGTTTTTGTCCTCCGGAGAGGTTGGCGGGCACAAAGTCGCAGCGATCGCCCAAGCCAACTGCCTCGAGAAGCGCTGCTGCCTGTTCCTTCGCTTTTTTGCCTTTAATGCCCTTAAGATTGAGGGCAATTTCAACATTTTCCAGTGCGGTCAAGGCAGGGAAAAGATTAAAACTCTGAAAGATAAAGCCAATATTTTGCAGGCGGAATTTTGCCAGTGCGACCTTGGACAGTTGGGTTATCTCTTGGCCTAAGACAACCACTTGACCACTGGTGGGGGCAAGAATGCCGGCCAAAATCGAGAGCAGAGTGGTTTTCCCCGACCCCGAAGGTCCCATCAGCAGATGGATATGACCGGCTTCGATTTGTAGATTGATTCCCTGCAAAACAGGGGTCTCCTGATGACCAGAACGATAAACCTTGGTTAGATTGGTGGTGGCGATCGCCAGCCTAGTCGTGATCACAGCGGCAAGTCTCATCAGTCATTGATTGGGCGAATTAGCCACTGGTGGCACTAGCAAAGCGGATTTTCAGGTAGTCCGCCTCCATTTTCGCGCCCACCGGTTGCAGCGCTGCCAATCCTTGGGGGAGCACCATATTACGACGATGGTTGCCAATGCGAATATTCAACTCATCCGCCGTCTTGTTCAGTTCAATTTTTTCCTTGGGGACCCCCGGTAGATACAGTTCAAGACTGTACTGGCCATCGCTGGGCACCACCCGAATTGTTTGCTCGTGGTAATAAACCTGAGCTGGATCCTCATCGCCATAGAGGGTCTCCTTCAGGCGATGCAGTGCTGCTAAACCACAGAGTTCCTCAGCAAACAAGGGGACTTCCTTGACGGGCAGGGGGCGAAAATTGTCGTGAATCTCTTGGCGATACCGTTGCTGGGTTTCTTTCCAGCGGGTAAAGAAGGGATCATGCACGGTCTCCGGCAAAATGCGGTTGGCCACCACTAAATCCGTGGCCACATTGTAGAGGCTGAGATAGGCATGGGCACGAAGGGATTCCTTGATCACCATCTTTTCTGGATTGGTTACCAAGCGCACGGAGGTTTGCGTGTTGTCGGTGAGAACTTTTTCAAGGGCTTCAATCTGCTCATAAAATTCATAGGGTGCATCCATGACCTCTTGATCGGGCAAAGAGAACCCTACCAAGGGCTTGAAAATTGGCTCCACAATGGGTCGCAAGGCCACGGACATCCGCTGTAAGGGTTTGTAGAAGCGGCGCATATACCAGCCGCTCACCTCGGGCAGGCTCAACAGCCGCAGTGCCGTGCCTGTGGGGGCAGAGTCAATAATGAGGACATCGTATTGACCTTCGTCGTAGTGGCGCTTCATACGCACAAGGGCAAAAATTTCATCCATCCCCGGCAAGATGGCCAATTCCTCCGCCTGAACCCCTTCTAACCCCCGCGCCTGCAAGACTTGGGTAATGTAGCGCTTGACGGCTCCCCAGTTGTCCTCCAGTTCCATGAGGGCATCTAGTTCGGCACCCCAGAGATTTTCGGCAACGGGCACTGGCACATGCCCCAGTTCCATGTCAAAACTATCGGCAAGGGAGTGGGCGGGATCGGTACTCAGCACCAAGGTTTTGTAGCCCAACTCGGCACAGCGTAGCCCCGTTGCTGCCGCCACTGAGGTTTTACCAACGCCACCTTTGCCAGTCATTAAAATTACGCGCATGGGAAGGCTCTGCCCTAAACACAGTTGCTTAAAATATCTTAACTCTTGAGCTTATCCTTGGGGGGCGATCGCTCGCCATCAATGGAAATAAAATCATTAAGGAAAATAAATAAATACAACTACCTATTTAGTTTTATTAACAATCATTTAGAACCCTCCCCGATCTCCCGGGGCGAATATTAACTTAATGCTTAAGCCCTTGCAGTTTATGACTGTTTTCAAGGGTTTGTAAATCAAATATATTTGGACTTATCACGACTATGACCACAACTCTCCAACGTCGCGAAAGCGCGAATTTGTGGGAGCGGTTTTGTAACTGGGTGACCAGCACCGATAACCGCCTCTATGTGGGCTGGTTTGGTGTGATCATGATCCCCACCCTATTGGCCGCAACCATCTGCTTTGTAATTGCCTTCATCGCTGCTCCCCCTGTAGACATCGATGGCATCCGTGAGCCTGTTTCTGGTTCTTTGCTCTATGGCAACAACATCATCACCGGTGCCGTTGTCCCCTCTAGCAACGCCATTGGCTTGCACTTCTACCCCATTTGGGAAGCTGCCTCCCTCGATGAGTGGCTCTACAACGGTGGCCCT
>NZ_JACOMP010000212.1:0-4017 GCF_014466085.1 Thermosynechococcus sp. OHK43 | reverse complement strand
GAGATACACTTCCGTCAGGTCATAGTCTCGCGCCAGGTAGGAGAAGGCACCTTCACAGGTGACAATGTAGCGTTTGTGGGCAGGAAGGGTAGCAAGGGCCTGACGTAGCTCCTGATCAAGGGCGCGAATTTGGGCTTTGTAGGCTTTGGCATTGGCGGCATAGATCTCGGCGCCAGCAGGATCGAGGTCTGTGAGAGCCTTGCGAATGTTTTCAACGTAAATCAGGGCATTTTGGGGGGACATCCAGGCATGGGGGTTGGGTTGTCCTCGGTAGGCATCCTCTTGAATGGGAATGGGGCTAATTCCCTTTGTGAGCGTGACACGGGGCACATTCGGTAGGCTGTTGTAGAAGCGATCGCCCCACCGCTCGAGGCCAAGGCCATTTTCTAAAATGAGGGCGGCTTCCTGTCCCCGCACCAGGTCACTGGGGGTAAATTCATAGCCGTGAACTTCCGCTCCCGGTTTAATCAGTGACTCTACCCGCAGGCGATCGCCCGCCACCTGCTGCGCCATATCGGCAAGAACTGTAAATGTGGTCAGCACTAAGGGGCGTTCATCCCTATGGGTTTGGGTGGGGCGGGTTTCTTGGCGATTCTCCGGGGCTGGGACTCCACACCCACCCAGCAAGAGAATTCCTATCAGCAACCAACTCAGACCCCGCATAGTGGGCAATCTTTCATAATCCTTTCATAATTCTCAGCCTAACACAGGATGCTGCGGAAAATGAAGGAAAAATGAAAAGCTCCCCCTTGGAGGGCGATCGCCCCGTCCGATACACTGAGGGGAGACAGTCATGGGAAGAAATGGTGAAACGACGCAAACGCTGGTTCGCTCTTTTGGTGATACTCCTCCTCTGGTTGGGCACCTTCCTGTTGCCGCCGCTGGCGATCGCGCTGCCTGTTGAACCTTCACTAATTGCTGCCCTGCCCCAAGGGAATGCCATTACTGATCCCAAAGCCCTGCTCCGTTGGGCCTTACCTATTGACAATCCAACGGTGCGAGAACTGCAAAAGGACCTGGAACAAATCTCTTTTTGGGTGCGGGGCAAACAGTGGTCAAAAATTGCCAGCAACATCAGCAAGGCGAAAACTATTATCCGCGATCGCGCCGATGAACTCCTCCAGAGGATCCCTGCCGAGAAACAGGAAGCGGCCAAAACCCTCTTAGCAGAGTTAGAGACTTCCCTCGATACGCTTCAGGAAGCCGCCAAAGCCAAAGATCGCAGCCAACTCTTACCCGCTAAAGCCGCCGCCCTCGACAAAGTGGGGGAGTTGGAGGCCATGATGGTGCAAAACTTTAGCTACACCCCTCCCAAAGGCTATGAGCACTTGCCGCGATTGTTGGGTCGCGCCACTGTAGAGATGGAAACTAGCAAAGGCAAGCTCACAATAGTTGTCGATGGCTACAGCGCCCCCCTGACCGCTGGCAACTTTGTGGACTTGGTACAACGCCACTTCTACGATGGCCTACCCTTTACCCGTGCTGAGGAATCCTATGTGCTGCAGGCAGGGGATCCACCGGGACCAGAGGTTGGCTTTATCGATCCCAAGACCAATCAATACCGCGCCATTCCCTTAGAAATTCTTGTGGAGGGAGATAAGTATCCCCTCTATGGCATTACCCTTGAGGATGCGGGTCGTTACCTAGAACACCCCGTGTTGCCCTTTTCCGCCTATGGTACGGTTGCCCTAGCGCGTCCCAACGATGATCCCAATGGTGGTTCGTCGCAATTTTTCTTTTTGCTCTTTGAACCTGAACTGACCCCAGCAGGATTAAATCTCTTGGACGGCCGTTATGCTGTCTTTGGCTATGTTGTCGAAGGAGAAGAAACTCTGCGGCAACTGCGCCAAGGGGATAAAATTCTCTCAGCCAAGGTTGTAGATGGACTCGAACATCTGGTGCAGCCCACCTAGGCTCCCTACTAATTAAAACAGCGTGAAAAGTTATTCAGTGACTAGGGGTATTGTGAACAATCAGCCAAAATTACTTGATCCCTCAAGCATTGCTCCCACCCGACCAAAACCACGACTAAGCATCGGCATGCCAGTATATAATGGTGCCAAATTTATTCGTGACGCTCTCAATTCATTGTTAGGGCAAAGCTTTACCGATTTTGAACTGATCATCTCAGATAATGCCTCAACGGACGAGACCGAGGCCATCTGCCGAGAATACGCAGCAAAAGACAGCCGGATAAGGTATATCCGCCAAACGCACAACATGGGTGCAGCTGCCAACTTTAAGTATGTTCTAGATCAAGCAGTTGCCGAATACTTCATGTGGGCCACTGCAGACGATGTATGGGATAGGGATTGGATTGCTGCACTCTTGCCTATAGCCGTTGAAAATTCTTGCCTTGCATTCGGCAGTATCCGAACGATAGATGAAGTCGGTAACTTAATTAGCCACCCTGCAAGCAACGGCACTTTCACTTATTCTGGAAGTAAACTATTGCGTCGCCTAAAGTACGCACTAGAGCCTAATTTTTTGGGAAAAGCCAATCCAATCTACGGGATTTTTCCAAAAAAAGTTATAAGCGATGACGCAATGAACATCCTTTCCTCGGGACTCTATGCTGCCGATACGCATTTCTTGTACTATATCCTAGGGAAGTGCAACATTAAGTCAACTAAAGAGGTGTTTCTCTATAAGAGAATTCACAATCTATGTTCTGGCAACCAAGAATATTCAGATCTTGACCGTGCTGTCGCTAACTTGAGAGGTTACGGAGTGCAGAGTAGCATCCTCGAGCGTATTCTTTTGGTGTCTCTTCTGCCAGTTGCTCCGCTTGCACGACTTTACGGTATGTTCGTCCAGGTGAAGCGCTATATTGCTATATTGAAGACGCGATGTTTTTGAACTCTAAGGTATGATCATTATCATTGCTCAGTTGTACTGCAGAATTGGCACCCAGATGTTTCAGTACGCAGCAAGTATTGACCTTAGCGCTCCAGAAAATGTGCCATTGCGCTTCGAGACTTGAATGGCTTGACCGACTGTGTTTGAACTGGGGATTGAATTTGGGCTGCGTATTCAGCCTTGATTTCCACACTTAAACCCATTGAGACGCAGCAGTTGCTTGATCTCTCTGTGCGCCCACTGGTACAGCCTCTGTTCGATATGACCAAGCCCAACGGCATGTCGAGAAAGGTCTTGGATATAAGTCGGTCATAAATCTCGTCGTATTCTTGTGCTGATGTCCTTTGCTTCCCTCTACTAACGGGTCTATTATATCATATTGATGCATATTGATGCTACACCGATTAAGCAAATCAATAATGAAAGCTGTTATTCTTGCCGGTGGCTTAGGCACCCGCATCTCTGAGGAAACTCATCTTAAACCAAAGCCGATGATTGAAATTGGCGGTAGGCCCATTCTGTGGCATATCATGAAAATTTACTCCGCCCACGGTGTAAACGATTTTGTAATCTGCTGTGGCTACAAGGGATACCTGATCAAGGAATACTTCGCCAACTACTTTCTCCACATGTCGGACGTCACCTTCGACATGGAGCACAACACCATGGAAGTCCACAAGCGCCAGGCCGAACCGTGGCGGGTGACGCTCGTCGATACGGGTGAGCAGACGCTGACCGGCGGTCGCTTGAAACGTGTTGCGGCTTACGTCGAAAATGAAAAAGCGTTTTGCTTTACCTATGGCGATGGCTTGGCTGACATCGACCTGACGCAGGAGATCGCTTTCCATCTGCGGCATGGAAAACTTGCCACAGTGGCGGCGGTCCAGCCACCGGGCCGCTACGGCGCGCTTCAGATGGAGGGGAACAGGGTCTGTGGGTTTACGGAAAAGCCGCGGGGGGACGGCGGCTACATCAATGGAGGCTTTTTCATCCTATCGCCAAAGTGTTTGGACCTCATTGCAGGGGATCAAACCAGTTTTGAAGGTGAACCGCTCGCTCAGCTTGCCCAGATGGGCGAATTGGTGGCATTTGTTCACGAGGGCTTTTGGCAGCCCATGGATACCCTGCGCGACAAGAAATACCTTGAAGACCTATGGT
>NZ_JACOMP010000211.1:0-3299 GCF_014466085.1 Thermosynechococcus sp. OHK43 | reverse complement strand
TCTCTTGCTGGCGGTTATTGTCCTGCTGACATGGCCCCATCTCTACCTCATCCAGTTTTATTTTTGGCTATTTCGCCGCCAGTTGCCCAACAGCCTAGAACTGGGTGGCTTGTTCATCGTGTGGGCGATCGCAGGGGGTACGGGTCTTGGCTTCCTAGTGAGTCTCGCCCTTGGGTTTGTTCTATTGCCGTGGCTTTGGCCAGAGGTGGATGAGATAGGGCAATGGTTCACTGTAGCTGCGATCTACTTCGTCAATTCCCTCATTTGGTTTGAATTAGGCTATCGCTGGGGTCAGCGCCAAGCAAAGCGCCTCGAGTCTTGAGTGGGTTCTATTCATGGGAAAAGGGCTGTAATATACATCATGGGTGGTTTGTGCGGTTGCGGCAGCGGAATGATTAAAAATGACGTTTGGATTCGGGCCATGGCTGTCCAAGGCATGATTCAGCCCTTTGAGCCAACATTAGTGCGGCGGGTGGCTGAGCAGCCCGTGATTAGTTTTGGTCTTTCTTCCTACGGTTACGATATTCGCCTCAGCCCCAAGGAGTTTCGTATCTTTCGCCATGTGCCCGGGACAGTGGTGGATCCAAAGAACTTTAACCCTGCCAATTTAGAATTTGCCCCCCTCCATGAGGATGCCAATGGCATGTTTTTTATTTTGCCCGCCCATTCCTACGGCCTTGGGGTCGCCCTAGAACGGCTACAGGTACCCGAAAATGTCACGGTTCTGTGTATTGGTAAAAGTTCCTATGCACGGGCGGGAATTATCGCCAACTTGACACCGGCAGAAGCGGGCTGGCGAGGCCATCTGACCTTAGAATTTTCGAATTCCTCCAGTGCCGATTGCCGTATCTATGCCAATGAGGGAGTTGTGCAGTTGCTCTTTTTTGAAGGTGAACCCTGTGATGTGAGTTATGAAACACGGCGGGGCAAATACCAAGATCAGCCAGAGGCCGTTACATTGGCGCGGGTTTGAGTGAGTTGCTGCAACAGTCGTTGGGGTCCATGGTGTCCCCACTGATAGCCCTGCTGAAGATAGGGGTCGAGCCGGCGGCGAATCTGTTGGTAACCCCAGAAGATCACTCCCCCCTGTAGAACAACATTGGTATTGACTCCCCAGAGGTCAGTGCCGAAGGTTAAGCCTGGCCAACTGGTGAGATAAATCGCCGCATACCACAGCAAGACAAACTGACTCAGACTCCCAAAAGCCGGCAGGGGAAAAGGCACGCCGTAGGCTTGGCACGCTTTGCGGATATAAGCAAGGGTACTGATCATGGCCAGCACCACATCGAAAAATCCCCCCGGCAGCAGTAGGCTAGCCACCATCTGTGCGGTTAACCAAGACCATGCCGACGTGTCTTGGGGGCCAAGAGCTGCCCCGAGGCTCTGTTCAACTTGACTGGCTTGGTGGAGAATTCGTAGAGCACGGGCTTGAGGAGCCTCCTGTTGTAGCCACTGTTGAAGTAGCTGTCGCAGTTCTGGAATTCCCTGACCCGTTGTGCTGCTCACGGCAATACCTTCAGCCATTGGTGGGTAGAGATCCGCCTTGGCGAGAATGAGCTTGTGGGGAATCCTAAGGGTGCGCAGGCGATCGCGGGCTTGGCATTCAACGGGGGTGAAGCTGTCTTGGGTCACAAAAAGGACAAGATCAGCAGTCTCAACGGCACTCCATGTCATGCTTTCGCGGTCACTACCCGCCACTTCATCCAGCCCGGGAGTATCTGTGAGATCAACGATTTGATCTTGACAGTGCCAGCGAACGGTGCGCGGCCATTGGGTGGTGCCATGGATAGCGCCCACGGGAAAAATAGCTTCGCCATAGAGGGCATTCAAAAGTGCAGACTTGCCCCGCCCCACTTGGCCAAGGACAACAATGTGCCATGCAGGCTGGTGCAGGCGATCGCGCAACCCATAGAGAGCCTGCCAGTGGGCAGCTAGGTGCGGATGATGCACCTGATGCCACCCTAAGAGTTCCCCTAAGCATTTAGCAGCCAGGTCCAGAACGGCTGAGCTACTCACGGCGAAACAGGGGCCAATTGGAAGCCACCACAAGGGCAGCCGCAGCAATTAAGACGACTGGCAAGGGCATCACCCACTGCCGCAGGTGCAGCACCATTTCTGTGAGCACAAACAGGACAATAAAACTAACAAGGGCAATTTCCATAGACTAGCGACCGCGGGTTGGTTCTTCCAAAAAGAATGCTTTTTGACCGTTGGGCAACGTGGCATTGCGGAATGTTTTCACCTGTGCCAAGCGATCGCGCCCCCCTAGAATCCCATCTACCAAGTGTGCCCCCACAAGAATTGCTCGATCCAAGCGCGTGATAAGGAGACTGGCGCCTGTGAGCTTGGCATTTGTGAGATTGGCTTTCGTTAAATCAGCATTGTTAAGGATAGCGCCACTCAGATCAGCCCCCATCAGGTTGGCACTGCGCAGATTGGCAGCGTTGAGATTAGCTCCCCGCAGATCGGCCCCTTGAAGATTCCATCCCCGTAAGCGGGCATAGCTCAGATCGCACTTGGGGCAGCTACCCGTGCGCCGCAGTTGTTCTAAATCAGCGGGATTGGTAGCCCAAGCCGGAGCACCTAAAAGGAGCAATAAAAAGACCAAAGCACCCTTAGCGGCCATTACAACTTCCCAAGAGCATCTAATCTATAGGTTACAAGTCAGATAGACTTCACAATACTTCTCTGCAGTCTTCTTGCCCATTTATTTTACAGGATGAAGCAAGAGAGCACTAGTTACTGGTGCAACCCTCCTCACTAGCTTTCCAACTCTATCCACCCACACCCCGGCATCGTCCGGGCCGCGGTGGGTAAGGGTGTCCGCCATGCGGCGGGCGGTGGGGGCAAGGGGATCAGGCAAACGCGCTACGGCCCAGAAGCCTGTCAGGCCGCACACCTCAGGCACCCTTCTCAGGCCTGTGACGCCAGCGGCGTGCCCATCGCAGAACCGTTGACGGTGTGACTGATAAGGGTAACAAAGCCAGTGCAACCTTATAGCGACCAGTCCTCCAGACCAAATGCTGAATGGCGTGGAAACCAACACGATCACCGTTCATCACAGAACTCACAGCGGTGGAAAACGCAATGTGCTCAAAAAGGTGAGCGATACTTTTGTGTTTTTCAGCTAGGGCCTCCTCTTGCAAAAGACTCGCTAGGAATCGCAAAGAATCGGGTGGCCGTGTTTCACGTACGCCATCTGTTCGGTTCACTGCGTCGAGGTTGTACACGGCGGTAACGATCTTGGCATGAGCCACGGCGTGATCGAGAGCCAACTTACACCACGCAATGATGTCCTC
>NZ_JACOMP010000210.1:0-6562 GCF_014466085.1 Thermosynechococcus sp. OHK43 | reverse complement strand
GTACTACTGCGGCGCACCCCTGGATAGCCCGGCTGGCGAATCCCCGCCACTTCAATGCGATAGACGCGGCCACTTTCACCAAAGGAACCGCCTAAGCAAGCCCGTGGGGGGACATCGGCACTGGGGGTGTAGTAGGCAAAGGCCGTATCACTATTGGAAGGTGGCACCACCGTATTGGCACGGTTGGTGGCCAAATCCCGTGCTAAACGGGACATGCTGCCTTCCGCTTGGGCGCGATCGCTATTGGCATAGCCGCGATAGAGACGAAACATGCGGTTAAAGCCGACGGTTTTCTGACCTGGCTGGGTATTAAACCCGCGATAGTAGGGCACCACCCAATCCCCAAAGCTATTGGTGTATTCAGGGGAATCAATGTAGGAGTCAATGTCGGCATCAAAGCCTTCATTTTCGTAGAGATCCAAGTGGAAGATCACTTCTGACTCGTCGTAGGGTGCCCGCCCCAACAAATGTTTATAGTTCAGTTCAATGACACGGGTTTGAAAATTGCCGTAGAGAAACTTCTCTTTGTATAGTTCCGACTTAGCCACTGCGCGCACAAACTCCCGCACGGTAATTTTGCCATTGCGCAACAGTGACTCCGCACTCACCAAACGCTCCGATGCCATGACATAGTCATTGCCCAAGACCTGGCGGTAAACGGCACGGATAACAGTCTCCAAATCTTCCTCGCTCCAGTTGGCACGCAGCTCCACCCGCGGAGCATCACTGAAGGCGGAGGTACCCAAGCGCGAAGCAGCAGCAGTAATAGCCACGGTACAAACTCCTAAATATCGAGGGTACAAACAAGCCCGGTGTTGTAAACAAAGGGTCAGCCCAACGCCGACAACATCTGCTTACCTCACCGGGCAACAAAGGGAAACGCCTATTAGCTGAGGGCGTTAATGGCGTAGTCGATGTAGGCGTTGGCTTCCACCGCAGCTTGGCCGGTCAAGCCATGGTTGGCTTTGATGTATTTCAGAGCTTCGATATACCAGCTTGGCGACAGATCAAAGGTGCTGTTGATTTCAGACAAGCCGGCAATCAGGTACTCGTCCATCGGACCGGTGCCACCCGCCACGAGGCAGTAGGTGATCATCCGCAGATAGTAGCCGATGTCACGGGCGCACTTGGCTTTGCCCTCGGGGGTCGAGGCATACTGAGAGCCTTGCATGGTGGTGGTGTAGGGGAATTTTTGATACACCGCTTGGGCTGCGCCGTCAATCAGGCTCTGGGCATTGTTGGTCAGAGCGCGAGCCGCTTCCATGCTGGCCACAGCGCGCTTGAAGCGACCATCCACCGCTTGCAGTTCGGTGTTGCTGAGGAAACGACCTTGGGTATCGGCGGCGGCAATAGCTTCAGTAATCGGCGTTTTCATGGATAAAATATCTCCCTAAAAAATGTGCGTGTTCAGAACGGTCAAAGTTAGAGAACGTCGAAGGTGCCTTACTTAGGCAACAGCGGCAGCGGCCCGATCAAAGTAGCCAGCGATTTCAGACATCAGGGCGCTGCAATCGCCAGGGGTGATGCCATTGGGATCATTGGCGATCGCGATCGCGGCATCTTTCATTTTCTGAATGGCCACAGCCACAGAGGAACCGGGCGTCCCCAGGGCTTGGTAGGTTTCCCGCAGACCGTTCAAGCAGCGATCATCCAGCACGCTGGAGTCACCGGCCAAAATGGCGTAGGTCACATAGCGCAAGATGATTTCCATGTCGCGCAGGCAAGCAGCCATACGACGGTTGGTGTAGGCATTCCCACCGGGTTGGATCAGTTGGGGTTGCTCTGCAAAGAGGGCACGAGCTGCGTTAGCAACGATCGTGGAGGCATTGCTGGTGATGCGGTTGACAGCATCCAGACGCTTGTTGCCTTCTTTCACCAAGTTGGACAGGGCATCGAACTGGGCGTTGGTGAGGAATTCACCCCGGGCATCGGCCTGAGCGACAACTTTGGCAAATGCATCTAGCATGGATCAATTCTCCTTAAAGGTTATTAAAGAAGTGAGACCTTCTTGACATTCCTGCCCCCAGAGAAAAGGCAGGATTTTTAGGGGGTTGATCAGCAACTCCCTAAGGGCTGTGTCAAGCAACCCGAGAGCGACCAAGCTGATCCTTGGTGTGTTTTTTTAAAAAACGTGCAACGCTCTTGGCGTGACGGAAAGGTCTAACGATCACTGATGGGTTGTTCCGCAAAGGGGCCTGGGAAACAACGGCCGTGTTGTTAAACCCTTCAGGTATTTTTTATACAATGCAGTGGGAAACCTGTTTCGTCGTAGTTATTAATTTGTAAAATACTTTTGTGAGATAAATTAAGGTTCTGGCGATCGCCATAAAATTGGTGTGACTTGTCCTAAGTTTTTCCTAAGTTTCGTGAAGTTTCTTTAACATTATTCTCAGGAATTTACGATCTGCATGAGTGAGCCGTTGCAATTTAGCTTATTTGACAGCCCCACAGAAGCTGAACCTGCACCAGCGACGCCCCTGGATCCTGCCACCTATGATCAAATTCCCCTACGGGCTGAGGTGCCCATCCCCGCTGGCACCTACCGCAACTTGCAGGCCCTTGCGGCACATTGTCAGCAGTGTCAACGCTGTGATTTAGCAGCCAGCCGTACCCATGTGGTGGTCAGCCGGGGTAATCCTGCTGCCAAGTTGATGATTATTGGGGAAGGACCAGGTCAAGCAGAGGATGAAAGTGGCCGCCCCTTTGTTGGTAAGGCGGGGCAACTCCTCGATAAAATCCTTGCTTCGGTCAATCTCGACAGTGAGCGGGACGCCTATATCTGCAACATTGTTAAATGCCGTCCTCCTGGCAACCGTGTCCCAACACCCATTGAAGCAGCGGCCTGTATACCCTACTTATTAGAGCAGATTCGCTTGGTCAACCCCCGCATTATTCTGCTGGCGGGGGCAACGGCTGTGTCTGGATTGCTGAAAGATAATCGCGGGATTACAAAAATTCGTGGCCAGTGGATTGAATGGCAGGGGCGCTGGTGTATGCCCATCTTTCATCCAGCCTATCTATTGCGCAATAACTCGCGGGAGCCGGGCAGCCCCAAATGGTTGACGTGGCAGGATATCCAAGCCGTGCGCGATCGCCTGCGCCAGCTCGACTCCTAAGATGATTCCTGACGGTGGGGATGTTCCTGCAAATAGCGCAGCCAAAGCTCCGAAAGTTCTCGCGCCTGTTGCTCCTTTTCGCCGACAATGTGGTACATCCGCCGAGGCCGACCGCGACCTTCGACCTTTTTCCAATAGCCATCAATAATCCCCTCATCTTCTAGGAATTTGAGGGCACTGTAGAGAACAGTATCGGATAGGCGGTAGAGGGGATATTCATTTTCAATGGCTTGAATCAGTGCCGTCCCATAGGAATCCCCTTTTTCCACAAGGGTATAAAGCACATAGCACACTGCAACTTCCTTACTCAGGTAAACGGGCGGTGGTTGGCGGAAAAAGGTGTAGATATCTTCCAGTTTCATAACCTTGTCCTCAGCAATGGGCTACTGCTGATACATTGACTCCCTAAAATTCCTCAGATCATGGAAGGGGCTGAATTCAACTCTGTTGTTCCAAAGGACAGAAAACACAACTATCCCCCTCATATCAGCACTTTCCTCAGGTCCCATAGCATGAAAGTAACTAAGTATTTATCGCTACCAAGGTTTTAATATTCTCTTACAACCCTTTATCTAAAATATCTAAAATATTAGGAAAGACAATTCTCTCCCCCCGGGGCTTTCACAGTTTTGAGCGTGTGCCATCCTTGGGCAAAGGGCTCTACTTCTGATTTTAGGAAGTCTGAGAGAAAAGTGTTCCTTGCATCATAATTCCGCGGTTGGCAAAAATCAAGTCATTGACTTGTTGCCAATTGATTTCAAGGGGCAGCAGGGGCAAAATTTCTTAACAAAAATTCACGATAGATCTGCCAGCGTCGGCCATTGTGCACCAGCAGTGTGAGGTGGGATACCCAACAGCGGGCAGTAAAGGGTTTCTCCTGAAATTCGGCCCAGGCGTGGCGAAAGTTCTCCTTGGTTAAATCGCGAAAGGCAATCGTCATGTGGGGGGTAAAGGGATGGCGTTGCGTCGGGGGAAGGTTCAGGGGCTTCACTACTGCTTTGACGAGCTGTGCTTGGAGGTCTTTTAGGGCTGGGGTGGGTGCCACGTGAATATAAATGACTCGCGGCGCAAAGGCAGCAAAGCCATCGAAGATTAATTCCACGGGAGCGGCTTGGTAGGAAAAGGTTTCTAGGGCCTGCTCCAGAGCTGCTACTGCCGCATCCGGCCACCAAAAGGGGGGATAGAGGGTGACATGGGGAGGAGAGCGCAGGGCCGCTTGGCTTTGGTAGCGATCGCAACAATACTGCTTGAGGCAGGTCACTTCAGCCTGAATTTTGGCATTGGGCAACAAAGCCATAAAGTATTGCCGTCGGTTCATTAGCGCTGTGCCACGACGGTCCAATGGCGATCAGAGGTGAGGGTGGCTTGCCACTGCTGCGGCGGCTGCGGCAATGTTCTCAAGAGATCACTCATTTCCCTTAGGGTCAGTGCCGCATGGAGGGAGTCAGCAAAAAGTTGCTGCTGTTCAGGTGTGTCTTGGCCAGCATATTGCTCAACCAAGGCTTGCAGTTCTGCCAGCGTTTGCGGACGACAGAGATCGCGAATAAATAGGGTACCCTGGGGACGGAGCACCCGCAGCATTTCCCCTAGGGCGGGCTGAGGGTCGGCTAGGTGGTGGACAAGGCTATTGCTGATGACCACATCAAAGCGGGCTGCGGCAAAGGGCAAAGTTTTGGCGTCCCCTTCAATAAAGGTTAATTGTGGACTGTGGTGGCGAGCGATCGCCAACATGGCTGGACTGAGGTCAATCCCTGTCAGTTGCCAATGGGGGTACCGTTGATGCAGCATTTGCAGAATTCGCCCGTTCCCTGTACCCACATCCAAAACCCTTAGAGGTTGCTCCACAGTGGGCAAGACCGCGGCTAAATCTTCACAGAAGGCAGTGTTAACAGCAGTAAAATCCATTGCGTCATAGGCAGCAGCGGTTTCTGGTGTCTCCATGACCTCGGGTTCAAGAATGCGTGGCAGCGGCATGGCTATAGCCCCGTGGCCGATCGCCCCTGCTTGGGTAAGCGCACAAAAACAAAGTAGCTGAGATAGAGCATATACATGACAAGGGCAACTGCCGCAAAGAAGCCAAGGGTGCCAGCGCGAGCTTGGGCATGGAAAATCCCTTTGAACATCAGGGGTGGCTCGAGCCAGACTTGGCAGCTGGGGGTCTGAACCGCGCCAGCAACAAACCCACAGCGCAGATAGAAGGCCTGACCAATGGCGGCAAGAACGCAGTAGAGCGTTACCCCCCAGCGCCAGCTACTAAAGACCTGACCAATCAAATCTTGGCGATCGCTAATTTCTTCATTGAGATCGACCCAAAACCAGAGGCTAATGGGAATCAACACCAAGGCCATAAATCCTGTGACGTAGGCCACTGGCCACTGTGGCATCATCAGATACACGGTAATTGCCAACAGACTAGAGACTCGCCAGTAGATAATCAGGAGTTGGGTAATCGCTGGTACGTTTTTAATCGTTGACCACAGCAGCAGGATCAAGGGAATAACCACGGTAAAGAGGACCGCAAGGCGGTAGTCCATCCACACCAGCGATCGCAGAAGTTCCAAGGACATGGCAGGCCACACACCCAAGGGCAACGGTTCTATTATTAAGGATCACCTTCCCAGGGCACAAGGCTAGAGCGATCGCACCCGCTGATACCAGCGCATCAGAATCGCCGCTAACTTTTGCGAATGATGGCGCACGGTGGGCGCGGATTCATCCATGACATCCGCAAGGATCAGCCGGCAGTTTTGGCGAGCGAGTTCTTCCCGATCAATGGCCACAACGGTACTGCCCTGCTGCGCATAGCGTTCACGGTGAGCGGCACTGGGGGGATATTTTTGCACCAGCACGGCATCGAACAGGCGATCGCCCGTAACGGTATCGAGAGCACGCACATGGTCACCAACGGTATAGCCATCGGTTTCCCCCGGCTGCGTCATAATGTTGCAGACATACACACAGGGGCACTGGCGTTCTGCTAGGGCTTGGGCAATCTCAGGCACCAAGAGATTGGGAATGATACTGGTATAGAGACTGCCGGGGCCAAGAATAATGTAGTCGGCGTCACGGAGGGCTTGAATAGCGCGGGGCAGAGCTTTGGGGGCTGGGGGCGAGCAGCCAATTTCGACAATTTTGCCCCGGGCGGCGGTAATGTTCGACTCTCCATGGATAAGGCGACCATCGGCAAGACGGGCCCAAAGGGTCATATCTGTTAGGGTGGCTGGCAACACTTGACCGCGAATGGCTAAGACTGCTGAGCTGGTGGCGATCGCCCGCTCCAGATCCCCGGTGATATTTGTCATCGCCGTCAGAAACAAATTGCCAAAACTATGTCCCGCCAAGCCATCCCCCGCCTCAAAGCGATACTGAAACAGTTCAGTAACAATTTTTTCCTCATCCGCCAAAGCCGCCAAGCAGTTGCGAATATCCCCCGGTGGCAGCACCCC
>NZ_JACOMP010000209.1:0-7143 GCF_014466085.1 Thermosynechococcus sp. OHK43 | reverse complement strand
ATTTGGCGGCGGGGCATGATCCGAAAACCAATGCACCCCTACAGGCACTGTGGCGGCGCGATCGCCAGACGGGCGAAGAACAGTTTTGGTCAGCAGCGCCGCGCGGTTTTGTCAGTGAGCCGATCTTTGTCCCCCGTGGTCTGCAAAAGGGGGACTTTCTCTGGCAGGGGGCCCAAGGAGAAGAGGATGGCTGGCTGTTGCAGGTGGTTTATGATGCCAGTTGCCACAAATCGCAGTTACTCATCTTTGATGCTGCGGCCATTAGCGCCGGCCCTGTGGCACGGTTGCACCTGAAACACCACATTCCCTACGGTCTCCACGGTTCATTTACCACGGTGGTCTAGGCAATGGCAATTGAAATTGAGCGCAAGTTCCTCGTCACAGGTGAACAATGGCGGTCCCTGGCCACAAGTGTGGCCGAACTTGCCCAAGGCTACCTCTCAACGGTTCCTGAGCGCACTGTGCGCGTGCGTCTTGCGGGTGAGGAGGCATGGATCACGATCAAGGGCAAAGCCAGTGGTGGCCAACGCCGTGAGTATGAGTATGCTATCCCCGTTGCCGATGCCAGGGAACTCCTTGCGGAATTGTGCCTGCAACCAATCATTCAGAAAAATCGCTATCGCATCCCGGCGGGTGACCTCTGTTGGGAAATTGATGAATTTGCTGGCGCCTGTGCGGGTCTCATTTTGGCAGAAATTGAATTGCCCTGTGTTGACTATCCCCTGACTTTACCCCCTTGGATTGGCCTTGAGGTGACCGACGATCCCCGCTATACCAATGCCTACTTAGCGGAGCATCCCTATCAGGCGTGGTCAACCTGAATTCCTAAGATTGGATAGCATGCAAAAATATCCCACGGCTTCACTATGCTTGCTCGGATTCGCCAGATTACCCAAACCCTCACGCCCCGTCTCATTGAAATTCGTCGCCATTTGCACCGCTACCCCGAATTGAGTGGCCAAGAACATCAAACCGCTGCCTATGTGGCTGGGGTGCTGTCCTCCGTAGGCTTAACTGTACAGCAGGATGTGGGCAAAGTGGGGGTGATTGCTGAGCTGGAGGGGAATCCTCAAGAACAGCGGCTCTTGGCCATTCGCACCGATATGGATGCCCTGCCGATTCAAGAGCGCACCGGACTCGAGTTTAGCTCGAAACATACGGGGGTGATGCACGCCTGCGGCCACGATGTCCACACGACAGTGGGTCTTGGCACGGCAATGGTCTTAGCCGCCCTCAAGGAGGAGTTCCCTGGCCGCGTGCGGTTTATTTTTCAGCCTGCGGAAGAAATTGCCCAAGGGGCCAGTTGGATGATTGCTGACGGCGCCATGAAAGAGGTGAGTGCCATTTTGTCGCTCCATGTTTTCCCAAGTATTCCAGCGGGGGACGTGGCGGTGCGCTATGGTGCTTTGACAGCCGCTGCCGATGACATTGAGTTAACGATTTTGGGGGAATCGGGGCATGGGGCGCGCCCCCATGAAGCGGTGGATGCCATTTGGATTGCTGCTCAAGTTATCAGTGCTTTGCAACAGGCCATTAGTCGTACCCAAAATCCGTTGCGCCCCGTGGTGCTCACTTTTGGCAAAATTCAAGGGGGACGG
Source organism: Thermosynechococcus sp. OHK43 (assembly GCF_014466085.1). Classification (NCBI taxonomy): domain Bacteria; kingdom Bacillati; phylum Cyanobacteriota; class Cyanophyceae; order Acaryochloridales; family Thermosynechococcaceae; genus Thermosynechococcus; species Thermosynechococcus sp. OHK43. The sequence continues at coordinate 5,545 of NZ_JACOMP010000209.1, read as the reverse complement.
GCGGCCAATGTCATTGCTGATCAGGTAACACTTCAGGGAACCGTGCGATCGCTCCATCCGGAAACCCGTGCTACCCTTCCTACTTGGATTGAGCAAATTGTGGCTAATGTCTGCCACGCCTACGGTGCCCGCTACCAGCTCCACTATCGGCGGGGGGTGCCGGGAGTGGAAAATACCCCCTACCTATCGCAATTGCTGGCCGAGGCGGCCACTGATGTGGTCGGTGCCCCCCATGTGCATATCTTGCCAGAACCGTCCCTTGGGGCAGAAGATTTTGCTCTTTACCTAGAGCACGCCCCCGGTGCGATGTTTCGCCTTGGCGTCGGGTTTCGCGATCGCCCCAACTATCCGCTGCATCACCCCGAATTTGATGTGGATGAACAGGCCATTCCTGTGGGGGTCATGACCCTTGCCCATGCGGCCTGTCGCTATTGGCAGATTCCCTACTGATGACCTACTAATGACGATTGGCCTGGTAGAGCATCCCTAGGGCGATCGCGCTCACAATTCCCTTCGGTAGCCAACTGGCCACCATCGGGTCCACCGCTCCACCCTCGCCAAAGGCAGTGAAAATAAAAGCGGCAACATAGTAGCCAAAAATAATCACCACACTCAGCCCAAAGGCTCGTCCCTGTCCTTGGCGGGGAGAACTGATCCCCAAAACAGCGCCAATGACAGCAAAACTGAGACACAAAAAGGGGAGGGAGAGCTTTTCCTGCAACTGCACCCGCCACTGCCGCAAGCGTTTGGTATCGCCACTTTCCGCCAAAATTTGCAAGTACCGATAGATTTCGCGGCTGGTCATAAACTCTGGTACCCGCGTTTCCATAGCTAAATCAAGGGGGGTGCGGGGGTAGTCAAACCTTCGTTCTGAGAAGCTCTCGGCCACATCATAGTTGCCATCGCCCCTGAGGTGGTGGTAGGTTCCCTGACGAAACAGCCACGCTGAGCCCTGCCACTGAGCTTTCTGGGCTGTAATAATTTCCCGCAACTGCCCCTGCTCAAAGTTCAACACCGTCACTTGAGCCATGACCTGCCCATCAAAACGATGGGCAAAAAAGAGTTGCTGCAGGTGTCCCTCGACAAAACGACGGTAGAAGATATTGCGGGTCTGAAAGGTGGGTTGCGGGCGGTGGATCGCCACCTCCAAGGTCTTGATGGCGCGGTAGGCCATGGGGGGAGCCACCAGTTCATTGAGGGCAAAGGTGAAGAGCAAGGCACAGAACCCCGCTAAGAGCGCCGGTCGCACCAGACGCACTGGACTAACCCCACAGCTTTTACAGGCAATCAGTTCACTGCGGCGGGAGAGTTGACTATAGGAAAGAAGCGCACTAAAAAGCATCGCCATGGGAATGCCCAGCACCGCGAAGGTGGGTAAGCGCAGAAAAAAAACTTGAATGGCACTGAGGAGGCCAAGGTTGTGCTCCACCATAGTGCGAATCAGGTAGAACACGGTACCAATAACAGCAGCGATCGCCGTAAAAATGCCAAAACCAAAGACAAAGGGGCGAATCATCTCCCGCAGGATATAGCGATCCAACAGGGAGAATCGCGGCTGCCAAGGCAGCTTCTGAAGAGGTCGGGCGATCGCCAACATTATCTATAGCCCCAGGCGAGGTTTTGCCAACTTCCAATAACGAAAGAATCGCTTCAAATCTGCATTGGCTGGCAAGGTAACAAAGGGCTCTGGCTCTAGGATCTCCAGGGGATAGGCCAATTGCCCACAAATGGCGCGAAAGCGGGGGCTAGGACTTGCCATCGTCACCAGGCGATCGCCCCCGTGCACCTCCACAAAGGCATTCACCAAGGGCGCCACCTCGCCACGGTACATTTGCACAGGTAGATCCAGCAGGCACTCATAGAGAAACACCAGCCGCTTCAGACGAATTTGCCATTCCTTGAGCAAGGCCACATCCCAGACAAAAATTGCCGGTGCTGTCGGGTAGCGGCTAAAGATTGGGGCCTTAGGGTCGAGGCAGTCCCCATGCACCCAGAGAATTGGCTGCCCCATTAGCGTTGCATGACCTCTTTTTTCAACTGTTTGCTGTCCCGCTGCGCTGCGGCTGCCAAGTCGGCATCCAAGAGGGTTTGACCGGTGGCTGCCAAATAGACATCATCTAGACTAGGTCGTGATTGCGCCAAGCTAAAGAGGGGCAGTCCTGCTTCCTCTAGCGCCGTTCTAATGGCTGCGATCGCCACAGTGACATCTGTGACTACCAGATTTAAGGAGTTGCCTTGGTTGGTGTTAATCAGGACGGATTTGACGCAGTCCAATTGACTGAGAAGACCCTGCGCCATTTGCGCCTCTTGACGCGGTGTGAATTCCCGCACCCGCAACGTGACGCGATCGCCCCCGATATTAGCCTTGAGTTCCTCAGGAGAACCACTGGCAATCACCCGTCCCTTATCCAGAATCACCAAGCGATCGCTGAGGAGATCCACCTCCTCCAGGTAGTGGCTGGTCAAGATAATCGTCAGTCCTTGGGCCTTGAGATCCCGCAGCACATCCCAAATCACTTGGCGACTTTCAATGTCGAGACCTACGGTGGGTTCATCCAAGACAAGCACTTGGGGTTGGTGTAGAAGTCCCGCTGCAAGATCAAAGCGTTTGCGAATGCCACCAGAGTAGGTGCCACACTGGCGATCGCGCCATTGCAGCAGATCTAAGCGTGCCAGCACCGCCTCAATGCGCTCCGGAATCAGGGCACGGGGAATGTGGTACAGCGCCGCCTGCAATTCTAGAAATTCCTGACCCGTAAGAATTTTATCGAGGGCCACCTCTTGGGCCACATAGCCTAATTTTTGGCGCACCAAATGGGGTTGGTGGAGCACCGAGAAGCCGCAGACTTCCAGTAGCCCCGCATCCGGTTGCGAGAGGGTACACAGACAGCGCAGCGTTGTCGTTTTCCCTGAGCCATTTGGCCCCAGCACCCCAAAAATTTCCCCTTGATGGGCTGTAAAGGAGACATCGGCCACCGCTGTAATGGCCCCGTAGGACTTCTTGAGATGTTCGACCTTTACCGTGGCTGTCATGGTCATTAACTCTGTGTGCGATTCCTTTAACATTTTGACAGATATTTCTCCTTGCTTTGGGGTGCGTGCTACAACAGCAACTAGAGCCTATTGGGTAGGGGTCCCATGGCCACTGCTGAAACTACACCCATTGCCGTAGTCATGCACCTCACGGGCGATCGCCTGCGATTGCGGATTCAAGAACTGAAAACCGATGTCGGCTTTCGCGATTCCTTGACTGCCTACCTGAAAACCCTCCGAGGTATCAAGTCTGTTCACGTTAACCCCCTTGCCGCCTCGATCACCATTGAGTATCACCTCGAGCAAATCACTCCCCTGCAACTGCTCGCGGCCATTCAATTTTGGGGGGATGTCCAGATCATCGGCCAAGGCAATAGGGGCTTGCAAAACCTCACCCGCGCCTTTGATCTCGAACCCGAAGAAGTCGGCAACAAACTCACCTCCATGGGCGGGTTTCTCATAGGCGGCTACGTGGGCGATATGCTCGGTGGCATGGCGGGGGGAACGGCGGGTGGTCTGTTTATGGGGCCTGCGGGTGTAGTCATGGGGGTGCAAGTGGGCACCTTTGTTGGTGGCGTCATTGGTGCGCGACTGGGGATGGAAGCCAGTGAGCAGATGACCCAACTGCAATTTACTGCCCTTGAGGAAACTCCAGAACGGCTCGTGAAAGCTCTGGAGATTCGCAGCGGTGACAAAATTGGCGGTGCAGCCGGTGAAATTGCTGGCGGCTTGGCGGGACAAGTGGTCTTAGGACCTGTGGGTGAAACCCTTGGGCGCGTGGTGGGCAATATGGTTGGTTCGCAACTCGGGGAAGATCTGGGGCGACAGTTAGCCGAGCCATCCCCTGAGGAACCTTCTCCCCCCTCGCTGCATCTTTTCCTGGAGTGGTGGGTGAAAACCAGTCAAACCTTTATGAAGGAAACGCTATTGGGCACCCTCGGTGGAATTGTGGCACGGGCAATGCTGGGTCCTCAAGCCGAAGCTGAGGGCATCCGAGCCGGTACCCGGATTAGTCGTCATCTCGATATGCAACAGTCCAACACCGCACCAGGAGAGAAAAAAGTATAATCCTAAAGTAATAGCCTATGGAGATGTCCAGCGCGACAGGAGCGAACTAATGCTCGATACAATCTTACTCCTCATTATCGTCGTGATGGGAATTGCCGTTGGCTTCAACAGCATTGACCTACTCCCAGAAACAGTTCTTGCTCAAGTGGCCAATGTGCGGGGATTGCAGTGGGTCATGGCTGGCTTTGGCGCCATCGTTGGCATTGCCCTTGGCTTATTGTTGCAGTCGCTTTACCATCGTCTCGAGCGCAGTATCCGCCAATTGCCTCCGGAAACGCTCCTGTCGCGGGCAGTGGGTCTTGTTGTGGGGCTGCTCCTTGCCAATTTGATGCTGGCACCGATTTTTCTGTTGCCCATTCCCAAGGACTTCTCCTTTATTAAGCCTCTGATTGCTGTTCTCACTAGCATTCTCTTTGCCTATTCGGGGACAACCTTGGCTGATAGCCACGGACCTGCCCTACTGCGGTTAATTAACCCCAATGCTGTTGCCAGCAGCCTTCTGGCGGAGGGAATGCTCAAACCTGCCCGTGCAAAGGTGCTGGATACCAGTTGCATTATCGATGGCCGCATTGAGGCGCTGTTGAATCTAGGGGTATTTGAAGGGCAAATCATTGTGCCCCAGTTTGTGCTTCAGGAGTTGCAACTGATTGCCGATGCGGGGAATGAGCAAAAACGGATTCGCGGTCGGCGGGGTCTAGATGTCCTCAATCGCCTCCAAGCTAGTTTGGGTGATCGCATTGTCATTCACTCTGCAGACTATCCAGAATTAACGACGGTGGACGCCAAGCTAGTGCGCCTGTGCCAAGAGATCAACGGCACCCTGGTCACCAATGATTTGAATCTGAACAAAGTTGCCCGCTTCCAGAAAGTGGATGTCTTTAACGTCAATGAAGTTGCCCAAGCCCTGCGTCCCATTTATCTCCCTGGGGATACGCTGGAGTTGAAAATTCTTAAGGAAGGCAAAGAGCCTGCCCAAGGGGTGGGATACCTTGAGGATGGCACCATGGTGGTGGTGGAAGAAGGGGTGGATCACATTGGCGATCAACTCTCGGTGGTCGTCACCAGTGCCCTGCAAACTTCAGCAGGACGGATGATTTTTGCCCGTCTGCAAATGCCAACCATGGCCTAAGTTCGCCCTTTTAGGGGGTCTGCTGATGACCCATGAGTCACCCAAGCCCACTTCACCCCCACGGCTGGTTTTACCGTGGGTCTGGGGTTTATTTGTTTTTAGCCTGCTATTTCTGCTGGGCGTATTGTTGGCAACAGTCTGGCAACCGACACTCTTTCCCATCGATTTGGTCAATCCAGATCAATTGCGACCTCTACCGGACCTCTTGCAAATGCCTTCGGATCAGATGAGTAGGTGGTGGCCGGTCATGGTTGCGGGAATGGTGGCGATCGCCCTCAATTTTATTCCCAGCAATAATGTCACCCGCCTCATTAT
>NZ_JACOMP010000208.1:0-4218 GCF_014466085.1 Thermosynechococcus sp. OHK43 | reverse complement strand
TGCTGGTCCGAGTGGGGTGGAATTGGCCTGTTAACTGGCGGGGCGACTGGGGAGCCGAGGTCGCATTCGGCTGGTGGATCGCAACACAGAGATCCTGAAGTCCTCCCCTGAATTTAATCGCAAGGCGGCCCGCCGTGCCCTCGAAGATCGTGGCGTTTGGATTGATCTAGAGACCACGCCAGTTGCTGTAACTAGCGATCGCATTTCGCTGCAATACAAAGACCGGGTGGACGAGTTGCCCGTGGACATTGTTCTTTGGACCGTTGGCACAGCCGTTTCGCCGGTGATTGCGGCCCTTGATTTGCCCAAAACTGCCACCGGTCGGCTCCAGGTGGCGCCCACACTGCAAGTGGTTGATCACCCCGATACTTTTGCCCTTGGGGATGCGGCGGATGCGGTGGATGAACAGGGACAACCCATTCCCCATACGGCACAGGCGGCTTTTCAGCAGGCGGACTATGCTGCTTGGAACCTTTGGGCCAGTCTCAGCGATCGCCCGCTACTTCCCTGTCGTTACTCCCACCTGGGCGAAATGCTCACCCTCGGCCGCGATCGCGCTGCATTGGCCGGCCTAGGACTGACCCTTGATGGCCCCCTCGCCTACTTGGCGCGGCGACTGGCCTACCTCTACCGCATGCCCACCCTCGAACATCAACTGAAGGTGGGGTTGAACTGGCTGGCCAAGCCCTTTTTGGATCTCCTGACCACCATCGCTAGTTAGCACCAGTGCGCATTCTGGGCCTCGACCCCGGCCTAGCTACCCTTGGCTATGGGTGTATTGAGGTGCACAGGGACACCTGCCAAGTGTGGGATTTTGGTGTAATTACTACCTCTGCCGATCTGCCTACGGGCGATCGCCTCCAAAGTCTCTATAACGATCTGCACACGCTAATTCCCACCCTCCAGCCAGATGTAGTGGCTTTGGAGCGGCTCTTTTTCTACAAAATGAGCCATACCATTGGGGTTGCCCAAGCACGGGGGGTAATTCTTTTGGTCCTGAGCCAATTGCACTGTCCACTGCTAGAACTCACGCCCCCCCAAGTGAAGCAAGCCCTCACCGGCTATGGCAATGCCAGCAAAATAGAGGTGCAGCAGGCGGTGCAACGGGAACTCCATCTCAGCACCCTGCCCCAGCCCGATGATGCCGCTGATGCCCTAGCGATCGCCCTCACGGCCAGTCGTCACTGCGGCCACATCGACGGTTGACCAAGCCACTGCCACTGCTTCACTAAGCCATTGGCGCGTTTTTTGATCCAGTAGATCATCCTCTGCAAGTACCCATTCCTGAACCTGCGCCAGACTGTGGCCCTGGGCACGGCAAATCGTAATCACGCCGGCGATCGCTGATGCCACTAGATCACCATTGACGGGTTGCTGGCTGAGGGCTGTCATTTCTTCGAGCGTGCGAGGAATGGGATAATGCATAGGGCAACAGGGCAATTCTGAGAAATCGTAAACTCTCTTAACTCTTAAACTGTTTAGTACAGTGAAGTTTACGCCAAATTGTGCCGTTGTCAAGCTTCTTAGTGGACTTCATCAAGCAAAATGCAACAACTGTTATACCTTGAGGTACCCACTCCCCATACCGCAGCGGTCATTCACTGGCTGCACCACACTTTTGCGCCCCCCATGGGCACCATTGCGCCAAAACCCACTGGGGGATGTTGGCAGGTTCCCGAAACCGCAACGGAACTCGCCATTTTCCTGTGGAGCTTACAGCGAACTACATACCTCAAGGTGATGCGCTGGGGAGAGCGGCCTTTCCCCCAAGAGCGCGCCTGTCTCCAGCACCTTCAGCGGGAGCTGCGTTTGGCCTTCCCCCTCCAGGCCGAGGAGCCGCCCCCTTGGCCGGCTGGTCAGAGCATTTTTGAGGCCTTGGCCGATCGCTATCCCCTGACGGTGAAATACTTTCAACGTATGCCCCAAGGTGAGGCGGATCTAGAGCGCGTCTATTGGTGGGAGCAACGCTGGCGCCAAGGTCTCCAACAGCCTACCCCCCCTGTCCCTGTTGTGCACAGGGTAACAACCCCCTGTGATCCCCCTACCTATGACCTGGTTTATGTGGGTGGTGCTTTGGGGGTTGTCCATGCGGCGGTGATGGCGCGGTTGGGCTATCGGGTTCTGCTGATGGAGCGGTTGCCCTTTGGCCGCATGAATCGGGAGTGGAATATCTCCCGCCTGGAATTTCAGAGCCTGATTGATCTGGGGCTATTTACCGCCGCGGAGTTTGAAAGCCTGATTGCCCGCGAGTACCGTGATGGCTTTAACAAGTTCTTTGATGCCACCAGCCCTATCCATTGTCGGGCACCGGTACTGCACACCCCAACCGTTCTTAACATTGCCCTCGACTCGGCCAAATTCCTGCATCTGTGCGGTGAGAAACTGCGCCAAGCGGGCGGTGAGATTTGGGATTGGACAGAATTTAAAACAGCCACAATTCATCCCAATGGTGTGGTTTTGCAAACCCAGCACCGCCAAACCCAAGAACAGCGACAGGCGATCGCTCGCCTCCTCATTGATGCCATGGGTACTGCCTCGCCAATTGCCCGGCAACTGAACGGCGGTCGTGCCTATGATAGTGTTTGTCCAACGGTGGGGGCGATTGTTAAGGGTATTGCTCCGGAAGTGTGGGACGGGGATTATGGCGATGTGCTCTTTAGCCACGGCGATATTTCGCGAGGACGGCAACTCATTTGGGAGCTGTTTCCGGGGTCAGGCGAAGAGCGCACCATTTACCTGTTTCACTACCACCACATCCACCGCGAGTTTCCCGGCTCTCTCCTAGAACTCTACGAAGACTTCTTTACAATCTTGCCAGAGTACCGCCGCTGCGATTTAGATCAACTGACTTGGGTAAAGCCGACATTTGGTTACATCCCCGGCTACTTTAGCCACCACCGGAGCGATCGCGCCGTGGCATTTGATCGCGTCTTGGCCATTGGCGATGCCGCCTCACTGCAATCTCCTTTAGTATTCACCGGTTTTGGCTCGCTGGTGCGCAACCTGCCACGCTTGACGGATCTGCTGGATACTGCCCTGCGTCATGACCTTGTGCAACAGCCCTTCCTCAACCAAATTCGCGCCTATCAGAGCAATACCGCGGTGACGTGGCTCTTTTCACGGGGAATGATGGTGCCCAGCGATCGCCCCCTGCCCCCCGAGCGGGTCAATGCCATGCTCAACACCTTTTTTGGCATTCTTGGGCAGGAATCTCCGGAATTGGCCGATCGCTTTATCAAAGACCGTGCCGGTTGGCTACCCTTTAACCGCATGGCGCTGCGAGCTGCCTGGCAAAATCCCGGTCTCCTCTGGTGGATCTACGAAATGGTGGGGCTTTGGGATCTGCTGCGCTGGCTGCAAAGCTACCTCAGTTTTAGCTTGGATGCCCTGTACCATGCCCTCTTTGGGTTCTGGCTGCCCCCCTTGATCCGCCGTTGTCAGCCCTGGCTGGAGCCCCTGGCGCCGCAGTTGTGGTTTTGGCTTTTGGTACAAAGCTATGCCCTGACTTACTCTGTGGGGCAACCCCGCTTTGATCGTTCTTTGACACTGCTGCCAACCCCTAGAGTTGATCAAGCCGTTTCCCCTCGCTAACTTTGAGAACAGCGGTGTTGCGGAGACAACCACGGTGAATGCAGCAGAGCAGGCAGTGACGGTGCAAATGGCTAGCAAATTGGGGGCGATCGTCCATCTCTTCAAGCAGTGCAATCCGGATCTGCAGGCAGACCTGCACCCTTGGGCCGATGACCCCCACACCCGCAACTTGGTGGATCCCGATTCAATTGACATTGGCTTTCACCTGCCCGGTTGGAGTCGCCGCTGGCAAGCCCGCAGTTTGCTCCTGCAAATCCGCCTCTATGGTGAGCCAGACTCTCCCCAACGGCGGGCCATTGGCCTAGAGATTGTGGGGTTTAGCTATATGAGTAAGCAGTGGCGCTTCAGCAGTATTGGTCAGGGGGTTTTTAGTGGCAACAATCTGCCCACTGAAGATCTGCAAAACCAACTGCGCGCCATTAGCCACGAGATTCTTGCTGTTCTAAATAGCTGACTTTTTTCAGGAATATCTGGCAACGGTGCATTCAATCCTCTCCTTTTGGCTAGGAACACTGGCTGCCCGATTTCCGATGGCAGACCCCATTGGTGCCATTCCCAGCACCCCCATGGCAAAACCTCCCCCCCATACCACAAGCTAAGCAAATAGCCCTCAATGCTGTTTTGGTA
>NZ_JACOMP010000013.1:0-12519 GCF_014466085.1 Thermosynechococcus sp. OHK43 | reverse complement strand
GGAGCCGAGAATGTATCTAATAAAGCGACGAATGTTGCTGTAAATGACTCGCCCTTGCTCGGTAGCGGCCACAATCGTAGCAAAGTTATCATCCAAGAGCACCATATCACTGGCTTCCTTGGTGACATCAGTACCCGTCATCCCCATGGCTATCCCGATATCCGCTTGTTTAAGGGCGGGGGCATCATTCACACCATCGCCAGTCATGGCCACAATTTCACCGTGACGTTGCAGCGATTTGACAATCCGCAGTTTATGTTCTGGGGAAACCCGGGCATAGACGCTGACGGTGGGGGTGACAGCATCCAATTCCTCGCTACTCATTTTTTCAATGTTCCGACCCGTGAGGGTCGGAGCGCCCCACTCACAGATGCCAATTTGACTGGCGATCGCCTGGGCAGTCAGTGGATGATCGCCTGTAATCATCATCGGGCGAATGCCGGCAGTGCGACAGGTGGCGACGGCCTCCAGCACCTCCGGGCGGGGGGGATCAAGAATGCCCACCAGCCCCAACCAAATTAACTCCTGCTCACTGGTCTCGACACTCTCTGGCGGCGGCAACTCTGACCAGTAGCGATGGGCAATCCCCAAGACCCGCAGACCCTGAGCGGCAAAGCGATCGTTTTCAGCGAGAATCTCTTGGCGCTCCGCCAGTGTTAGGGGTTGAATCTCTTGTCCCACCTGCCGCCATTGACAGCGTTCCAGGGTTAGCTCGGGTGACCCTTTGGTGATCATCCAGTAGGGTTCCTTGGCGGGAATCGCAGGAACAGACTCACTGCGATAGAAGGTACTCATGCGCTTGCGATTGGCATCAAAGGGAAACTCAGCGACCCGCTCCGCCGTTTCCCGTAGCGCTTTCAGATCAATGCCCCCCTTGGCGGCCAAGGGCAGGAGGGAGCCTTCTGTCGGGTCACCGAGGATCACCCATTCGGCTGCGTGTTGTTTGAGCAGGGCATCATTACACAGTGCCCCTGCCAGTAGCAGTAGGTGCCGTTCGTACAGTGCTAAGGGGTCATCGGTATTGGCGTCGTAAAAGTCCCCCTTGGGTTCATAGCCATTGCCCCTCACCTTGGCACGATAGGACGTTGTGGCGATCGCCTGCACCACCATTTTGTTTTGGGTGAGGGTACCTGTTTTGTCGGAGCAGATAACTGTCACACTCCCCAATGTCTCCACTGCCGGCAGCCGACGAATCAGGGCATGGCGTTTCACCATCCGTTGCGTTCCCAAGGCAAGGGTGACGGTAATCACAGCGGGCAAGCCTTCGGGGACCACTGCCACCGCCATACTCAGGGAAACTTCAATGAGATGCCGCAGCAGTGAAGGATCGTACAGCCCCCCCGCCATCACAACAATGCTCACCAGCACCAAGGAAAACCCCACTAAGCGATTTCCCAGCTCGGTCATCCGTTTTTGCAGTGGTGTGGGTTCCTGCTCGACCCCTTGGAGGGCAGCAGCAATTTTCCCGAGTTCGGTATCCATGCCGATCGCGGTGACGACGGCGACCCCTCGCCCTTGGCTGACCTCTGTGCCTGCAAACACTAGATTGGCGCGATCGCCCACTTCAGTATCAAGGGGCAAAATGTTCGCAGCATTTTTACTAGCGGCTTCTGCTTCACCTGTAAGGGCAGCCTCGCGGATTTGCAGGTTAACGGCTTCTAGAAGCCGACCATCGGCAGCCACTTTTACCCCCGTTTCCAAAAAGAAAATATCCCCGACAACCAGTTCAGGGGAGTCAATTGCCATGACTTTGCCTTCCCGCAGGACACGCACCTTGGGTGCGGCCATATTTTTCAGGGCTGCTAGAGCCTCCTCAGCCCGGGCTTCTTGAACATAGCCCAAAATGGCATTGAGAATCACCACCACCAGAATTGCGGTTGCGTCCTTGGGGAAGGGAATCCTGTTTTCCTGGAGGGATTCAAGAATCTCCAATGTGCCAGAAATGAAGGCCACCACCAGCAGCATGATCAGCATTACATTGCGAAACTGATCCGTGAAGATCTGCCAGCGGGGGCGGCGGCCATTGTCAACAAGTTCATTGCGCCCATATTGGGCTTGTCGCCGTTGCACTTCTGCAAAACTTAACCCCTGTTGGGGATCACTCCCAAGACGGCTAATGGCTTCATCGGCACTCAGAGCATGCCAAACTGACTCACGATCAAGGTTGGAGGTGGCGTTGGAGGAGGTCATGGTGGATGGGCAGATAAACTGTTTTTATCCTTTCTTTATCTTCACCATACCAAACCGCTGCCAATAGTCCCCGTAAGCGTTAGGGGTTGCTCAGGCTGTGTCCAAAACCCCACACTGTTCCGTTGCCCCAGTGTCTTGATGGCGGGGCTACGATTTGTAGGCGGCAAGGGTGCTCAGGTTGCCAGATCAAAGGTGAGTACTGCGGTGCGATCGCTCGCATTTTGCAACAGCGTGTAGCGTTTCGCGGCCAGTTGCGATTGATAGAGGATAACGGGCAGAGTCAGGGGTAGTTGTTCGGCTAGGAGGAGAACCCGTGAGCAAATCAGTCGGGCCCTGACTCTGGGAATGGGGCAGCAATAGGGGTCAAGGGTGCGAGAAGCGGTATGGCGCTATGTTTGGCGATCGCCCCCCGTAGCAGGCCAAAAAGAACCGCCTACCTGTACCCCCTAGGTCGTCACCAAGGGCGCAAAGGGAAGGCGCTGGGCATGGCCCCAGAAGGCCTCAAGGTTGTAGTATTGGCGCTCCTTGGGCAACTGCACATGGACAATCACATCACCGTAGTCCATCAGCACCCATGAACATTCCGCTTGGCCTTCAATATGTTGGGGTTGGCGTTGGCAATGTTCGAGAGCCGCCTCCTCAATCCCTTGGTAAATGGCACGCACTTGGGTTTTTGAGAGTCCCGTAATGATCACAAAGTAATCACTGAGGTAGGACACGCCCCTTACATCTAAAAGACAGATATCCACTCCCTTGCGATCGTCGGCGGCATAGGCGGCGGTCCATGCTAGTTTAAGGCTAGGGTCAGTAATTGCCGCTACCTGTTGCATCTGTTGAATACTCAGGCTGCTCTCTCCTAAACGCACTCCTTCATCCTTTGATTTTACCCATTGGTTTCGGGAGGTGCAGGACAAATTTGTTACAAAACCTTACGAGTATTGCCCCTCACTGGCTGTGGTGCGCCCGCCACGGACAATGGCACAGTGCTACCGCCATCCTCCTCGAACAATTAGCCCACGGTCAGGCGCAACTCCAGCAGCAGCAGCCAACGGTACTCGTGCTCGCCGAACCCGATCCCCTCTCTTTTCTCAGGGGTTTTCTAGCAGCACTCTCCACAGGCACGCCCCTGTTACTGGCCAATCCCCAATGGCAGTCCCAAGAGTGGCAGCAGGTGGCAGCAATCTTGCCGCAGAATTTTATGGCTTGGGGAACGGTGCCCCCCCTAGACCCCCAAGGATCTGGAGAACGATGGCCCCAGGGCTGGATTCTAATTCCCACTGGCGGCACGCAAGGGCGGTTGCGTTGGGCAATTCACACGGTGGACAGCCTGCAGGCAGCGGTGATGGGGCTGCAAAGTCATCTCCAGCAATCAACGATTCATTGCCTGAGTATTTTGCCCTTGTACCATGTCAGTGGCCTGATGCCCGTGGTGCGATCGCTATGGAGTGGGGGAGAACTCTATCTGGCGAGCCATTTACAGGACTTACGGCAAACCATACCCCCTGCCAATCTTGATCTGTGGCTCTCGCTGGTGCCTCGGCAACTGCAGCAGGTGCTCACGGAACCGCTACCGTGGTTAGGGAAGTTAAGGGGGATTTTTATTGGCGGCGGCCCCACCTGGTTACAACTGTTAGAGGAAGCGGCAACGCAGCGATTGCCCTTATGTCTCACCTATGGAATGACAGAAACCGCAGGTATGATCTGTGCCCAGCGACAGGGGGAATTTTGGGCGGGCGATCGCTCCTGTGGTCAAGTCTTACCCCATGCCCAGATTGATTTGACCCCTACGGGCGAGATTCAGATTCAGGCGGCTTCCCTTGCCCTTGGCTATTACCCTGAGTTCTTTCACTCAGCCATCTTCCCAACCGACGATCGCGCTCAATGGCGAGACGAGCGCCTCTACATTTTGGGACGCAGCAGCCGCAAAATCATCAGCGGTGGCGAGAATATCTACCCTGAAGAGCTAGAGGCATTACTGCTCAACAGCGGCCTTGTGCAAGATATCTATATTTACGGCGCCCCCGACCCCCTTTGGGGCGAACAGGTCGTTGCTCTCTATGTGGGAGAGGCTTCCCCGGAAGTCCTCAGCAGATGGCTCAAGCAGCAGTGCAGCGCCTACAAATGCCCCAAGCGCTGGGTTCCGGTTGACCACATTCCCCGTACCCCTCAGGGAAAAGTGCCATTGTCTGCCATCCATCTCCCCAATGTTTCCTAGGAAAGCAGCCGCCTGCAAACGCAGAACCCTAGGCAAGGGGTGGCTCTGGTCCCTAGCCAACCACAGAAGTCGTGCTGCGACGCCGGCGGATTCCTGTTGCCACAGGGGGGGTGACTTCGATGGGTTGCAGGAGCAATAGGACTGAGGCATTGCCCTGAAGTTCACGGCGCACCAGTCGCACCAGTTCCCGTTCAATGTGGGCTTTGACCCCCGCCCAGTCCACATCGCCATTGCGGGCATATTCGCTCCAGCGATCGCTCAAGGCGGTTTCAACCGTGGCCTGTACCCAAGCCTGCCAAGCCTGTGGCTCAATGGCTGTGACCACGCCCCGCAGGTGAACTTCGGGCGTAGCTTTCAGACTGCCATCAGTCCCCACCGCCACCGCCACGGTGATAATGCCTTCCTCAGCCAGTTGTTGCCGCTCTTGCAGCACATGGGCTTTGACAATGCCACCGCGATCCAGTAGCTCAATGCCAGCGGGTACCTTATCTATGACCCGAATCGAGTCACGGGTCAGTTCCACCACATCGCCGTTGTCAATAATGACCATATTCTCAGGGGGAATACCCATGCTCTGAGCCGTTTGGGCGTGTTTCACCAACATGCGGTGTTCTCCATGCACAGGTAAAAAGAACTTGGGCTTCGTCAAGGCCAGCATCAGCTTTTGATCCTCTTGGCAGGCATGACCAGAGACGTGAATGCCCTGTTCGCGACCATAGATGACTTTGGCGCCTTGCAGCATCAGGCGATCGATCATGTTCACCACGGCAATCGTGTTCCCTGGAATCGGGTGAGCCGAGAGAATGACAGTATCCCCGGGGCGGATTTTAATTTTGTTGTGTTCCCCCTTGGAAATCCGCGTCAGGGCAGAGAGGGGTTCCCCTTGGGAGCCCGTGGTGAGGTACATCACCTGATGATCCGGGTACTTGTGCATCATGTGCAGCGGCACAAAGAGATCATCGGGGCAGCGAATATAGCCCAACTGCCGGGCATGGGCAATCACATTGAGCATCGAGCGACCCAAGACCGAGACCACGCGGCCATGCTTTTGAGCCAATTCCAAGGCCATACTGAGACGATGCACCGAAGAGGCAAAGGTAGTAAAAATAATCCGCCCCTCCGCTTGGCTAAAGGCACGATCCAAGTTGGGAAAGACAGATCGCTCCGAGGGGGTATGGCCGGGGACTTCTGAGTTGGTGGAGTCACTAATGAGGCAGAGCACCCCCTTCTCCCCATGCTCCGCTAGCCGCTGCAGGTCAAAGCATTCGCCATCAACGGGGGTAAAATCAAACTTGAAATCCCCTGTGTGGATAATCACGCCAATGGGGGTATGAATCGCCACCGAGAAGCTATCGGCAATGGAGTGGGTATTGCGGATATACTCCACGAGGAAATTTTTGCCCAAGCGCACCATTTCCCGAGGCTGTACAGGGCGAAGTTCGGTGCGATCGGCAACCCCCGCCTCTTCCAGTTTCCCTTGCAGTAGCGCCATGGCAAGGCGCGGGCCATAGATGACAGGAATATCAAACTGCTTCAGATGAAAAGGGATGCCACCAATGTGATCTTCATGGCCGTGGGTCACAACCATCCCCTTGATTTTGTCGCGATTTTGCCGCAGGTAGGTCATATCAGGTAGGACGATAGTGACCCCGTGCATCCCATCCGTGGGAAAGGCCAGCCCTGCATCCAACAAAATAATTTCATCTTGGAATTCAAAAACGCAGGTGTTCTTGCCAATTTCATGCAGCCCACCGAGGGGAATAATTTTTAGGGCAGCAGTTGCAGCGGATTGACTCATAGGTCTCCTTACAATGAAACGAACAAAAAAGGTGCAGCTTGGGAAATGCCCGGCGTTGTCTTAAGACTGCAGTAGGCCAAGGTCATCTAAAACAGCCTTCAATTGGCCAATCACAGCGTCACTCGCAGACGTGAGGGGCAGTCGGGGTTCACCCACTGACCAACCTTGGAGGCTAAGGGCGGCTTTGATCGGAATCGGGTTTGTCGTCACAAATAAAACCTTGAACAGTGGCAATAGTTGACAGTGAATAGCTGTGGCTTTGGCCGTGTCTCCTTGGACAAAGGCTTGGATCATTTCTTGAATGCGTGAGCCAACAAGGTGACTAGCCACGCTGACTACACCATAACCACCAACGGCCAGTAGTGGCAACGTCAGGGAATCATCGCCGGCGTAAATGCGAAAGGTCGGCGGTAGAGCAGCGCGCAGGGTACTGGCTTGATCAAGGCTGCCGCTGGCTTCTTTGATGGCAACAATGTTTGGGTACTCAGCAAGGCGGATGACTGTTTCTGGCAGCAGGTTTTGCCCGGTGCGGCCGGGGATGTTGTAGAGCATGAGGGGAAAGTCCGGCACTGCCTTGGCGATCGCTTGAAAATGGGCGTAGAGTCCTTCTTGGGGCGGTTTGTTGTAGTAGGGGACAACCAAGAGCGCACCATCGAGGCCGAGTTCTGCGGCCTTTGCCGTGGCATAAACAGCTTCCCGGGTGGAGTTGGAACCCGTACCGGCAATAATTTTGGCTTTGCCCGCCACAGCCTGCTGCACCGTTTGAAAGAGTTGAAATTCCTCTTCCCAAGTGAGGGTGGGAGATTCGCCGGTGGTGCCGCAAACAACAATGCCATCGGAGCCATTGGCCACAAGGTGCTGTGCCAGTTTTGCCGCCACATCGTAGGCGATCGCGCCATCGGCTGTAAATGGCGTAATCATGGCGGTAATTACACGTCCCAAGTCAGTCACAGTCCACCCTCAGCCAAGTGTGGTTGCAGTTGCCGAATCGTGACCGCACGGCTATACAGGCGCCGGCGATCGCCCAAATTTTCCAGAATGGTTGCCCCGCATTGCCAGCTTTGGGGCGAGCAATCAATGGTCAACTTCTCTGCGGTTTCACTCACGGCGTAGCCCTTGTCCTTGAGCCCTGCCTCCCGCTGCACCAGTTGCGAGAGGGTCAGCGCCAGAATTTTCGTATGATTCCGATAGGCGGCGATCGCTCCCACGGCGAATCCCCAACGGTAGGGTACAGAAGACAATAGACTGCAGTGGCCAATTTGGCTCAAACCCAGGGCGGTGATGGCAGTAACACAGGCAAAGGAGTCAATGAACACCACCTTCACATCTAAACCTTCAATGGCGGGGGGATCAGCGGTTGTGGGAGAGTTGGGCATAGGCACTTAATTGAGGGCTTGGGAACGCTCGTAGGCCGCTTTTACCGTTTGCATAAGGGTTCCACGCATACCGGCAGCTTCCAGTACTTCGAGACCCGCAATGGTTGTCCCCGCAGGACTGGTGACCGCATCCTTGAGTTGCGCCGGATGCAGCCCACGCTCCTTAAGTAATTGTACTGTGCCTGCTATTGTGCCATAAACGAGTTCCTGTGTCAGCGATCGCGATAGGCCCACCGCTACCCCAGCATCACAGAGGGCCTCGACAATTAGAGCAACAAAGGCAGGGCCAGAGCCAGACAGCGCCGTGACCGCATCCATTTGCCCTTCACTGACAGCCACCACCTGCCCCAGCACCCCCAACAAATTCTTAATCTTTTGAACCTCCAGTTCACTGGCGGCACTGTCACTCGCAAGGGCAATCACGCCGGCGCCCACCTGTGCTGGTGTATTCGGCATCGCCCGAAAGATCAACCGCTGGGGAAAAAGCCGCCGCAGCCGCCCACTATGGATGCCCGCCATGATAGAAAGGACAACCCCCATCTCCTGAGCTACCGGCGTATCCGCGAGTTCCGACTCAATCTCGGCAAAGACCTGTGGCTTGACCGCCACTAGGAGCGTTTCGGCAGTGGCTACCTCTAGGTTCGTTGCTACTCTAACCCCGTAGGTGTGGGCTAAGTACTGTTGCCGCTGGGGCGAT
This sequence comes from Thermosynechococcus sp. OHK43, assembly GCF_014466085.1. Lineage (NCBI taxonomy): Bacteria > Bacillati > Cyanobacteriota > Cyanophyceae > Acaryochloridales > Thermosynechococcaceae > Thermosynechococcus > Thermosynechococcus sp. OHK43. Next base: position 4,243 of record NZ_JACOMP010000013.1, on the reverse strand, counting down.
CGCGCCGATACCCACACCTGGTCTGGCAATAGACCATTCACAAGCAGCCGCGAAAGCATTGCCTCCGCCATGCGGCCACAGCCAATGATCCCAACGGCAGGCACCCTAGGCACTACGCTGTTGTTGGGCATCCATACCCCAAGCGGGCGGGGGTGTGGGGGTTGGTGTGGCACTTGGGCGAACGCCGCCGACTTGGGTACTCACTTGGACACAGCTTGGCGTAAAGAGGAAAATACTCTCGCCAATACGCTCTTGATGGCCATCAATGGTGAACGTGGCACCGGCAACAAAATCCACCGAGCGTTGGGCTTGCTCTGGCTCCATCAAGGTCAGATTGAGCACCACAGACTTGCGCTCCTTGAGGGCTTTGATCACCTCAGGCATTTCACTAAAACTGCGGGGCTGCATCACCAACACTTCGGCCACTGCCCCCCACCAACGGCCGGCATTAGGCATACCAATCACATTGGAGGCAGTTGATCCTGTCGGTACTGAACCAGTGGTCACCGAAGGGGATGAACTGGTGTCGAAGTCATGACTCAGGCTTGGCCGCGATGTGGGCAGCGGTTCCACATCAGCTTCTCTGGTTAGTGTTCGTGCCGTTCCTTGAGGGTATTCCTCATCGTAGATGTCACTTTCGGGGGTTAGACCCATCAGGTCACGGAGTTTGCCCAACATAACGACTCACTATTGCTCCTAAGTCAATGTAAATGTATGAGTTGTATAACCCTTCTGAAGTGCCGTGGTATTGTTGCCGCGACAGGTCAGAAATGTAAAAGCCAGATGGGATTTCTCGTGTTTTAACAATCTTAGTTTCGTGGCTAGAAGGGAACCTATGCACAAATGTCCACGAGAGTAAAGTTAAAACAGGAAACTTCAACTGGCCATTTTACACAAAACCGAGATAAAAAGATGATGTTGGCCTTAAGTGTCTCGCTTTTGCCTTGGGTTTGTCAAGGGTAACAGTGCGGGGCTGCCTGCCTATTCGCTAAATTCGGTCGGCTAAGGGAATCCGAAACCAAAAAGTTGCTCCCTCGGAATCCCCCTCTTTGACTCCGATCTCCCCCCCATGAGCGATAATAATTTGTCGGCAGAGATATAAACCTAAACCGATGCCCGTACGAAGGTGGCTTGCACCGCCACGATAATAGAGCTCAAAGAGGTGTGGTTGCTGCTCAGGGGGGATGCCGACGCCATTATCCTTGACAATGCAGTAAACGCTATCTCCCTGTTCCTCTGCGATCAGCGTGAGGGTTATCCCAGGACAATTGTGTTTTAGGGCGTTGGTGATCAAATTCTCATAGACTCGTCGCAGTTGGATAGGATCAACGGGCACAAGGGGCAATGTGGGAGGAATTTGTAGGTTCACCGTCGCTTTATTTTTCTGAAGCAGCGGTTGCAAATCAGCCAAGATGTCGTTGACAAGCGTTGCTAAGGATGTGGGGGCGATCGCCAAGGAGAGGGAAGGTTGCCGGTCCACCTGGATATGCAGCAGTGTGTCAATCAGATGCAGTTGACGCTGCTGGCTGTGCTGAATACAGGTTAAGGTGCTGCGGGGTACAGCAATCGTGTCGCTGGTGTTGTTCTGCAAGAGATGGTTAATCAGCATGAGGGTACCTAGGACCGGGGTGCGTAAATCATGGGACACCGCATGCAAGAAGATATCCTTGAGGCGGTTGAGTTCCTCCAGTTCACTCATTTTCTGCTGCAACTGCCCAGTGCGCTCGGCTATCTGCTGTTCCAAATTGGCATTCAAGGCTGCCAATTGTTGATAAAGTTCTGCTTGCTGGAGGGCGATCGCTACCTGAGTTGCCAGCTGCTCCAAGAAAGCGCGTTCGTGGGGCTGCCACTCTCGCTGGCGGTCACATTGGTGGACACCCAGTAAAAAGCACAGGCCTTGGGGCTGATGTTGGATTGGAATCAGCAGGCAGGATTGGATGTGGTGCGCTTCATACACCTGTCGCAGATGGGAATCAAGACTTTCCTGCCCGCAGGAGAGGGGGGCCGGTGTCGTCAGCAGCTGTGAACGATAAGGCACGTTTTGCAGGAGAGCCTCCAGGTTCGTGTGCCACTGGGGAGCCATGGCCGCAGCCACCACTTGAATTTCTTCTGTGCTCGGATCAAAAGAGACAATAAACACGCGATCGCTGAGGAGATAGCGGCGCACTTCCACCACTGTGGTATTGAGCACCTCTGGCAGTTCCAGCGTTTGGCGAAGGCGCAGGGCAATTTCCGCAAGTAGTTGTTGCTGTTGGGCAGCCAATTGCACCTTCTGTTCAGCGGTTTTACGTTGTGTAATATCCCGGATCCCCACCACCCGTGCCCAGCGCCCCTGATAGACAATTGATTTTCCCTGAACCTCAACAATCCGTACTTCACCACTTTTGGTGCGAGCAAGAGCTTCAAAGGGAACATCCGTTGGCTGCTGAATTCGCTCTAAAATCAGCGATCGCGATTCTGGATGTGTCAGCAATAACACCGACTGACCCACCAGTTCTGCAGCCCTATAGCCAAACAGCCGTTCGGTGGCTGCATTCACATCGAGAATTGTCCCCTGCTCATGGATGACGACTGCCTCAGAGGTGGCTTGAAAGAAGGTGGCCAAGCGGGCTTCACTTTCCTCTAGGGCTTTGAGGGCGCGGTGGCGATCGCGACTTGCCACTACCAAGGACAGGAGATCAGCCAGGGAAGCAGCAAACTGCTCCTCCGCCACCGTCCACTGGCGAGGCGGCCCTATGTGCTCATGGCAGAGAATGCCCATCATCACCCCTTCAACCCAAATAGGCACATCCAGCAGCGAGGTAATGCCAAGGGGTTCGAGGTAACTTTGGCGAAACTCTTGGGTGCGCGGATCAACCCAGGCCTCATGGGCGGTAATCGTGCGCTCCTCTTGTAAAGCCGCAAAGTAGCGAGGATAGTCACTGGCGGTCAGCTTCATCCCTGCCGTCAACCCTTGCCCCGACGCTGGAAACAGGTGCACACATTCAATCTGCTGGCGATCGCTGGCGTAAAACCAAAGACTCACCCGTGCCACATTGAGACTCCGGGCACTCGTACAGAGAATATCCTGCAAAATCTCCTCAAAGTTCGCCCCATGGAAGGGCTGCCGCCGTGCCAGTTTGACCAAAATGCGGTTGAGACTTTGCAGTTGCTCAATCACGGGACTCATGAAGAGGCGGCAGATTCAGGGATAAATGCCAGTGCCGCTGAGTTAATGCAGTAGCGCAGTCCTGTGGGTGGCGGGCCATCCTCAAAGACATGACCCAGGTGGGCATCGCAGACAGCACACAAGACTTCCGTGCGCACCATGCCATGGGAAAGATCCCGCTCCATGCGGATATTGTTGGGATCAAGGGGCTGCCAAAAACTGGGCCAACCCGTGCCGGAATCATACTTTGTCTCGGAGCGAAAGAGGGGTGTGCCGCAGCAGACACAGCGATAGAGACCGGGCTTTTTGTTATTCCAGTAGCAGCCCGTGAAGGCGCGCTCCGTTCCCTTTTTGCGGGTGACATAGTACTGCTCAGGAGTCAGTTGAGCTTGCCATTCTGCATCTGTTTTCACAACCTTAGTCATACTTGCCTCAGAAATAGACTGTGATCCTACTCCTCAGCATAATCAGTGACATTGGCAAGTTCCAGTCTTTTTGCCAAAGGTTCCCTAGCAAGGGGAAAATGTAAGGGCAATCTTGACCTTGTTTGGTTATGCCGGTTTCGCTGCCCCTTACTTTTGATTTATCCTCTGAGTCCGAGTTTTATACTCAGGTCAGCGCTGGAATTCAGGCAGCACAGCAGGCCAATTGTCAGTTCCTCAGTTTAGGCATCGCTTTACCAACAGTTGATCCCCTGATGCTGCTGGCTGGTCTGATGCACGTCAGTGGTGAAAGTGAGCATTTTTACCTTGAGCAAGCGGGGGAGATTGTTGCTGCCTGTGGTGCAGTGGCGACCAGCAGTGTTCAGGGACATCAACGGTTTGGGGAACTGCAGCGTTTTAGTGAACACATCCTCAGCCGCGTGTGGGCGATCGCTCCAGCCGAACCGCGTATGTTCTGTCAATTCAGTTTTTGGGATCACACAGGCTCTAACCGGGGGGTCTTACCCCGCTGGCAGGTCATTCAGCGTCTGGATCAGGTTTGGCTCACCCTCAACTGTGCCCTAGAGACCACTACACCCCATCGCCTCTGGCAAGACGGGCAACTGGTGCAGCGGGCAATGGCACACATTCTCGCTGATCCGCCCCCCTGTCC
>NZ_JACOMP010000207.1:0-2791 GCF_014466085.1 Thermosynechococcus sp. OHK43 | reverse complement strand
GTTCAGAGCATCTGCATCCAGGAGGAGGGATTTCCCTGCCCTGAGCACTGTTTCCACCACTGAGCCTGCCTCAGGGGTTAGCCCCGGCCCACAGGCAATGGCGGAAAATTTCCCTAACTCTAGGCTCTCGGACAAGCGGGCGATCGCCCCCCTAGCTGTTTCGGGACAGCCGACAACAATGGCATCGGGGACTCGTGATAGCACAAGGGACTTCAGGGATTGGGGCACGGCCACCACGAGCATTCCCACACCCGTACAGCGGGCGGCTAGGGCACTGAGGAGAATACTGCCACCAAACTGGGCAGAGCCGCCAATGAGTAAAAGCTGACCCTGCTGATACTTGTGGGTAATAGGCGATCGCGACAGGGGCAATGCTTGCCAACAGGAAGCATCCAGGCAATATCGCCGAGGCGCAGTAGCCAAGGCTGTTTCAATCACTACTGAGGGAATATCAAAGGGGATTAAGACACCCTGTCCCACCCAAGGTTGTGCCTCCTCCACCAGTAGCCCCCGCTTCCAGAGTCCTAAACAGAGGGTGCGATCGGCCTGAATTGCGGTGCCCAACACTACCCCCGTATCACTGTGTAGCCCCGAGGGGACATCAATGCTCACCCGCGGTTGCCCCCAAGTGTTGATCTGATCAATGGCATAGGCCAGTTCACCTGTCAGTTCCCGCTCTAGGCCAAAACCAAAGAGACCATCCACAACCAGGTCAACTTCCTGCAACGCCTCCACTCTCTCCACAAAGGGCAGACCCAGAAAGCGAGCATAGCGGGCATGATCCGCCGTCAGGGGCTTGAGCCGCTCAAAGGGCTGCCAGAGTTTGACCCGATAGCCGCGGTGCCAGAGTTCCCGCGCCACCACCAGGGCATCACCGCCATTGTGACCAGGCCCTGCCAAGACCGCCACGCAGGGATACTGGGAGGTTGGAAAATGCTCCCGCAGATAGTGACTCAATCGCTGCCCCACCTTTTCCATTAGGGCAGGAATGGGGAAGCCGGCATCGAACATTGCCCCCTCAATTGCCTGCATTTCCGCAGTGGTGACAATCGCTGGAAATGTCGGTTTCATCGCTGTCCCAGCCAACGTTGACCCAAGGGAACCGCTTGGCGCGCCCCCGTGACCTGGGGCAAATTGCCCGGCAGGCCCAACTCATGCCAGTAGGCCAAAATGGCGAAGGCGATCGCCTCCTTTGCATCCACTGGTAGGCCAGCCGTCGCCGTGGTTTCCAGGGGAATTTCTCCTAAATGTACTTGAAGGCGCTCCCTGAGGAATCCATTGTGGGCACCGCCGCCACAGAGCAAGATCCGCTGTGGTTTTTGGGGCAAAAATTGGCCATAGCTTTCAACCATACTGCGAGCTGTAAATTCCGTTAGCGTCGCTAGAATATCCGCAGGTGCCAAACCCGTGGCATCGGCGCGGCACCGTTGCCAAAAGGGCAGACCAAAGTATTCGCGGCCAGTGGACTTCGGAGGCGACTGCTGAAAAAAGGGATCCTGCAGCCACTGCTCCACCAGGGGCTCGATAATTTTGCCCTGCCGTGCCCATGTGCCATCAGCATCATAGGTCAATTCACCGCCCGATAACTCCGTTACGGCCAGATCAAGCAGCATATTGCCGGGACCGGTATCCCAGCCCATGACCCCTTTCCCCTCAGGATCCTCAAGCTGAGAGGGCAAGTAGGTGACATTGCCGATCCCACCGATGTTTTGCACACAACGGACTTCCGTGGGATGACCCAGCAGACACCAATCCACCCGCGGCACAAGGGGCGCCCCCTGACCACCCAAGGCAATATCCTGGGCGCGAAAGTTGGCAATGGTGGTCATGCCTGTACTCCAAGCAATCCAATCCCCCCGTCCCAGTTGCAGGCTGTAGCCTAGGCGATCGCCCGCGGGGGGGCGATGAAAGACCGTTTGACCGTGGGAGCCAATAAGCTCTGCCCGTGGATAGCCCTGTTGAACCGTTTGCGCCGCATGGGCGAAGGCCGCGGCGATCGCCTCATCCAACGCCGCCAACTCAGCCAGGGTCAAGGATTTCGCACCACAAGCCTCAAGAATACGTTGCCGCAGGGCGTCTGGATAGGGCACCGTACAAAAATTTAGCACCGTTACCTGAAGGTCGCGATCGCCCCCCTGTAGCTCCACTAACACCGCGTCAATGCCATCGACAGAGGTTCCGCTCATCAGGCCAATGACACGCATCATCTGCCCCCCCAGCAGTTGATTACAACAGTTGATATTTTGTTTCCGCCAAGCGGTAGAGGGGGCGCCAAACCAGGCGGTTGGTCAAAACCACCAATAACGACATCACCGCCGTTGCTGCCATCAGTAGCGGAAAATCTCCCCGAACGCTAGCCTCGGAAATGGTGGCCCCCAAGCCAAGGGTTTGCGCCGTTTGATTTTGAAATTCCACATATTCACTGACGATGCTGGAATTCCAAGCTCCCCCCACAGCGGTAATGATGCCCGTAATCAAATAGGGAAAAATTCCGGGTAAGATTAGCGTGCGCCACCGCTGCCACCAAGGGAGTTGATAGACCACCGCTGCTTCGAATAATTCTGTGGGAATCGCTTGGGCACCGGCAATCACATTAAAGAGGATGTACCACATCGTGCCCAGCATCATCAGCGCCACAGACCCAATCTCCAAGCCCCCGCCTACATTGGCCAGGGCCAACAGCAGAACTGGAAACAAAGCCGTGGCCGGCACCGATGCTGCAATTTGAACAATGGGTTGCAAGATTTGAGCAGCACGCGGATTGCGACCGATCGCCACCCCCACAGGCACC
>NZ_JACOMP010000206.1:0-3489 GCF_014466085.1 Thermosynechococcus sp. OHK43 | reverse complement strand
ATTTGGGGATCTACAATACCCAAGGTGGCGGCTATCGCGTGGATGGCTATTATCCCCTGCGCCTCACCTACGACCAAGTGCAAGAGGAAAAGACGGGGCGCATTCTCCATGGGGGCGGCAATCCTTGGTATGTTGCTGTGCATGCGCAGGCCATTGATCCTGCCGGTACGGGGGTCTCGGGTTGCGTGTGGGCAAAGGGGGAAAACTACGGCGTTACGACGTCCTCGGTGAAAGAGGGAACCAGTGCCGCGCCCCCTGGCGACTGTTGGGCTGCCCCCAGCAACGGCACGAACGAACCGGTGAAGTATGTGCCCATCCAAACCACCGAATAGGGGGGCAACTTTTAGAGGGTGGCGTTGATGGCGGGTTGGCCTTGGCCGCTGAGGGCCTCAAGGATCCCCAGCAATTCCTGCTCAAAGGCCAACTGGGCGCGGTTGGTGCGTCCCCCCACGTATAGCACCGTCTGCCCCTGGAGGCCCCAAACTTGGGAGTGGGAGACATAGCTCATCACGACCCCCGCCATCAACAGGGCAAAGCCGGCATAAAACAGGGGAATTCCTGGATCGGCTTTAATTTGTAGCCCCGTACTGCCCACCAACTCCACCAAGCTGAGGGTGACGCCGTTGATTTGTGTACTCATGCCGCTGCGCAGGCTGCTGAGAAACTCGCCCTTGGGGCTATAGATGAGCACAGTCCCCTGGAGATCGCGGGCAATGAGGGAAACCCCCTCCGAGAGGTCTGCCTTGGTGGGTAGCCATGTCCCCCAGAGGCGACCCTTGCCGGCTGTGTCCAGTGGCACCATCGGCAATTGCAGCACTGGACTGTTGTTGAGGCGAAAGCGCAGGGCGGCAATGCTCCAATCCGCCTGATAGAAGGTTACGCCCCGATACCTCAGGGGCCGATTGACGTGGATCGTGCCCCGCTTCACCTCCTGGCCAGCAGCATCCACAACAGAGAGATCCGAGTAGAACTGATCAATGTCGCCGGCATCGGTGTAATCAATCCAAAAGCGATTCACCTTCACTGACCAGTCCTGGGGAATGCGGGCGAAGGGTCCCGCCTGCACAAGGTGCTGGAGCTGAAAGGTTTCGCCACTGGGCACCAGCTCCTGGGCCATGAAGCCAGTGAGGGCCCCCAAAATGCCCCCCAGGAGAATCAGGATCAGGCTGGCGTGCACCACAATCGGACCAATGCGACCAACCAACCCCTTGCGGGCATAGAGTTGGGTGTCGGTTTGCCAAACGCGGTAGCCCTTTGCGCTCAGGGCAGTGGCCAGTGCCTTGAGGGAGCCTTGGGGAATGGTGGTGCTCAGGGCCAGCTTTGTGAATTGACGCGGTTCTTGGTAGTACTGCCAGCGTTGGGCAGTGGCTAGGGTAGGGACCTGACGAGTGACGGTACAGGCCATCAAACTGGCGCCAAAGAGCACCAACAGCGTCAGATACCACGGGGTGTGATACACCTGATCCAACCCCAGTGCCAGCAGTACCCGCCAACTTAGAAAGCCAAAGAGGGCGGGGTCTTCGGGATAGTTGGCTTGATAGAAGCTGAGGGACTGCCCCTGCTCAATCACGGTGCCGGCGATGCTGGCGATCGCAATCACCAGCAACAGAACAATGGCTAGGCGCAGATCGCCAAGGAGAGCAAGAACACGGCGAAACACAGGGGCATTCATCGGCATTGAGCGGATTGAGGGTGGGTTAGGGTTGCTTTAGAGGGGCCAATTGACCCAGTCCTGGGGCTTGAGGAATGTGGTATAGAGTTCCGCTTCGCGGCTGTTGGGTTCTGGGGTATAGCCATATTCCCAGCGCACCAAGGGAGGCAGCGACATCAAAATGGACTCGGTGCGGCCATTGGTTTGCAGGCCAAAGATGGTGCCGCGGTCATAGACGAGGTTGAATTCCACATAGCGGCCGCGGCGATAGAGCTGGAATTGCCGCTCGCGATCGCCATACTCCAGGTGGCGCCGCCGCTCCACAATGGGCAGGTAGGCCTCGAGGAAGGCCTGGCCACAGCTTTGCACAAAGGCAAAGAGATCTTCCCAAGAACGACTGCCAATGGCTCCCACAGCTTGGCTATAGCGGGCGGCTTCGCCATCGGGATGCGGGCCACGGTATAGCTCGCGATCGCTGCCATCTTGGTAGTCAAAGAAAATGCCGCCGACGCCGCGGGTTTCGCCGCGATGCTTCAGATAAAAGTATTCATCACACCAGCGCTTAAAGACGGGATAGTATTCCCGGTGGTGGCGATCGCAGGCGGCCCGATGCACCTGATGGAAATGTTTGGCATCCTCAGCAAAGGGATAGTAGGGGGTTAAATCGGCGCCACCGCCAAACCACCACACCGGCCCGGCTTCAAAATAGCGGTAGTTCAAATGCACCGTTGGCACATAGGGATTGCGGGGATGGAGCACCATCGAGGTACCGGTGGCATAGAAGCCATACCCTGCCGCCTCCGGACGCTGCGCCAAGATCGAAGGCGGCAACTGCTCTCCCCACACCTCCGAAAAATTCACGCCCCCCTGCTCCAGAAGCTGACCCTGTTTCATCACCCGCGATCGCCCGCCGCCCCCTTCAGGACGTTGCCAACAGTCTTCCTGAAACTGGGCAGCACCATCGGCGGCCTCTAGGGCCTGACAAATCTGATCCTGTAGATCCTTAAGAAAAGCGGCTACCCGTTGGCGGGAGTCACTGGGCACAGCGGTGGTAACAGAAGGTGCAACAGTCATAGTCAATATCGAAATCCTTATCAACGGTCTTCGGTGTCAAAAGTCGCTTTCAAGCGTTCTAGGCTTTATTGTACTGTTGTGCTAGCACCTGAGCGAGTTTTGCCCCCAGGGCTGCCACCCACCGCTCATCCTGTTGGGTATAGCTGCGGGGGGCATTGCTGCCCAAAATCATCACGGTTTGGGCATCCACCGGCTGGCAGATCACCCCTTGGGTATTCGGGGGTAAATAGTCAAACTCAATGCGGCCGGGGTAAAGGGCCAAATCCACTAAGTAGATGGGGCGTTGCGTCTGTAGGGCCCGCTGCACAATGGCGCCGGTGCGGGTCATGGGTTTGGGCCCAAGAATGCCGCGGCGCAGCAGGGGGCGATCGCCCCGCCAAAGGACCATGGACTTTGTGGGCGTATTCATCAACAGGGTGTAGGAAAGCCAGGCCAGTTCCGTTTGCAACTCTGGCGAGAGATCCGCCGCCAGTTCAAATCCCTCCTCTCCCTCTAGGATCACCGCCTGGGGAGGCCGGGGCTGTACCCGCTGCCAAATCAGCGTTGTTAAGATCAAGACCGCTGCAAGGATGACCCCCACAACATCGGCGCGGGCCTGGGAAGGGGTGAGCATGGGGGTTAAGAGGCGATTGATGAGCAGCAGTGTGCCCCCCAAAACCCCGGTGGCAAGGGGCAAATAGCGCAGGATTTGATCAGTCCTCTGATCAGTCATCGAAAGTCCTAAAAAAGTTCTAAAAAATTGCCGGCGTCACGTAGCTATCTAT
>NZ_JACOMP010000205.1:0-2949 GCF_014466085.1 Thermosynechococcus sp. OHK43 | reverse complement strand
TGGTGGAGTTGGTCTCCTCCATCGAAAGGGTGAATCCAGAAGCAGAAAACAAAGGTAAACTGGAACCGAGTGTCAATGATATCATGACGCCTCCAGCAGAAGAACAGGAACGCCGTCGCAGCGATCCGAGCTTGGACTTCTTCCGTTCTATGGCCAAAGATCTAGGCCGTGGCTAAAGCCTAAAAACTTCTGGGGGTTGGCACTTGCGCATCCCAAGGCTGCCCCCTAGGATCAATACAGCCCTTTTTGCAAAGTCTCTCAGTTGCCAAGGAACACTTTGGATGAATGACCTTTGGAGCAGTGCCGCGATCGCCTATCTACACTACCTCAGCCTTATGGTGGCTTTTGCTGCCCTTGTGGTGGAGCACCTCACCCTGCGCAAAGACTTAGACCTCAAACAGGCTTGGCGATTGGTGATTGCCGATGCCTTCTATGGCATTGCTGCGGTTACCGTTCTTGTGACCGGAATCTTACGGGTTCTTTATTTTGGCAAAGGCACTGAATATTATTTAGGCAACCCTGTCTTTCACCTCAAAGTGGGCTTATTTATTTTAGTGGGGTTATTGTCGCTGTATCCGACGATTTCTTTCCTACTGTGGATTAAACCGCTGCGGGAAGAGAAAGTACCCACCCTCGAGTTGCCGACTGTGCAGCGCTTGACTTGGGTGATTCGGGCTGAATTGGCTTTTCTCAGCGCTATTCCCTTTTTGGCAGCGATGATGGCGCGGGGGATTGGTTTGGATTGGATTCAACGGTAAGACTCTTCAGCAGGGGGGCGATCGCCCCTATGATAGATCCTGCTGCCACGGATAAAACGGATGAGTCATCCCACGATTGAGTCCATTCTTCAGGAAAACCGCCTTTTTTATCCTTCCGCTGATTTTGTGGCCAAAGCGCGGATCAATTCCCTTGAGGCCTACAATGCCCTCTACGAAAAGGCCAAAGCTGATCCCGCTGCCTTTTGGGGCGAATTGGCACAGCAGGAATTAGAGTGGTTTCAACCTTGGGATCAGGTACTGGATTGGCAGCCCCCCAATGCCAAGTGGTTTGTTAACGGCAAAATCAACATCACCCACAACTGCTTGGATCGCCACCTCAAGACATGGCGCAAGAATAAAGCAGCTTTGATCTGGGAAGGAGAACCCGGTGATAGCCGCACCCTTACCTATGCCCAACTGCACCACGAAGTGTGCCAATTTGCTAATGTCCTGAAGCAACTAGGGGTGAAAAAGGGCGATCGCGTCGGTATTTATATGCCGATGATTCCAGAGGCAGCCATTGCCATGTTGGCCTGTGCACGGATTGGCGCTCCCCACTCAGTGGTATTTGGAGGGTTTAGTGCCGAAGCCTTGCGCGATCGCCTCATTGATGCCCAAGCCAAACTGGTTGTGACGGCTGACGGTGGCTGGCGCAAAGATGCCATTGTGCCCCTCAAAGAGCAAGTGGATAAAGCACTAGCCAATCAGGCGGTTCCCACCGTTGAAAATGTCCTAGTGGTGCAGCGCACTCAACAGCCAGTGACCATGGTGCCCGGCCGCGATCACTGGTGGCACGATCTGCAAAAGGGGGTCAGTGCCGACTGTCCTGCCGAACCTATGGACAGCGAGGATTTACTCTTTATCCTTTACACCTCCGGCTCCACCGGCAAACCCAAGGGCGTTGTCCACACCACCGCAGGTTACAACCTCTACACCCACATCACTACTCAATGGGTCTTTGACCTCCAAGATACCGATGTCTATTGGTGTACCGCCGATGTTGGCTGGATTACGGGTCACAGCTATATTGTCTATGGGCCACTGTCCAATGGGGCAACCACCCTCATGTATGAAGGGGCACCCCGCGCCTCCAATCCCGGTTGCTTCTGGGATGTGATTGAGAAGTATGGGGTCACCATTTTCTACACGGCGCCGACGGCGATCCGTGCTTTTATCAAAATGGGCGAACATTTGCCCCGGGCACGCAACCTCTCCTCCTTACGCCTGTTGGGAACCGTGGGTGAACCCATCAACCCCGAGGCATGGATGTGGTACTACCGCGTCATTGGCGGTGAGCGCTGCCCGATTGTGGATACGTGGTGGCAAACGGAAACCGGTGGTCATATGATCACCTCACTGCCGGGGGCAATTCCCATGAAGCCCGGCTCTGCCACCAAGCCCTTCCCGGGGATTCTCGCTGAGGTCGTGGACCTTGAGGGCAACCCTGTCGGCGTCAATGAGGGTGGCTATCTGGTCATTCGTCACCCTTGGCCCGGGATGATGCGCACCGTGTATGGCGATCCCGATCGCTTCCGCCGCACCTATTGGGAGCACATTCCACCTCGCAATGGTCAGTATTTTTACTTTGCCGGCGATGGCGCCCGCAAGGATGAGGATGGCTACTTTTGGGTAATGGGACGGGTTGACGATGTAATCAATGTCTCTGGCCACCGCTTGGGCACCATGGAAATTGAATCGGCATTGGTCTCCCACCCTGCCGTTGCTGAAGCCGCCGTTGTGGGTAAACCCGACGAGGTCAAAGGGGAAGAGATCGTTGCTTTTGTGATTCTGGAAGGATCGGCAACCCCCAGTGATGCCCTCCAACAGGAATTAAAGCAACACGTTGTCAAGGAAATTGGTGCCTTGGCACGTCCAGCGGAGATTCGCTTCACAGATGCCCTGCCCAAGACGCGGTCAGGCAAAATCATGCGGCGGCTCTTGCGTTCTCTAGCCGCAGGTCAAGAGGTGGTTGGGGATACTTCAACATTGGAGGATCGCTCAGTGCTCGATAGGCTGCGCCAAGGGGCTTGAGCGTCTCCCCTATCAATGGCCTTATAATTGGTTGGTAGGTCATGGCAAGTGGCATCCGCACAAAAACGCTAGTTCTTTTAGCAACGGCAGCCATTTTAGGCGGTGGTCTCTTGCTTTTTGAGCAACAACTGCCCGGCCCCAACAGCAGTGATACCCAAAC
>NZ_JACOMP010000204.1:0-2811 GCF_014466085.1 Thermosynechococcus sp. OHK43 | reverse complement strand
GATCCACGAAATACATAAAGTCGTGGGGACTGCCATAGCGGGATGTGGGGGCATAGTAGCCAGTCACTTGGTAGCCCCAAGAGCCATCGAAGGGATGCTCAGCAACGGGCAAAAGTTCAATGTGGGTGTAGCCCAATTCCTTGACGTAGGGAATAAGTTTGGCCGCCAATTCACGATAGGTGAGAAAGCGTGCCCAGGGCTTGAGTTCTGCCACCTGTACGGGTTCTTGGGGTTGGCCATCGGCCCCAATGGGGGGATCCTCCATGGAGGCATGGAGCCACGATCCGAGGTGCACCTCATAGACAGAAATCGGTTGGGTAAGGGGGTCGGTGTGGCGCCGTTTTTCTAGCCAGTCGTTGTCGCCCCATTGGTAGCTATTGAGGTCGGTGACAATGGAAGCAGTCTTGGGACGCGGTTCTTGGTAGAAGCCGTAGGGATCTGATTTTTCGTAGATGTGGCCCTCTTGGTTCTTAATTTCGTACTTATAGTGCTCGCCGACACCCAACCCGGGGATAAAGAGTTCCCAGATGCCATTGCCCCGTCGTGCCATTTGGTGTTTGCGGCCATCCCAGTGGTTAAAGTTACCAATGACAGAGACATTGCGGGCATTCGGTGCCCAGACGGCGAAATACACCCCCGCGACGCCATCGACTGTGAGCAGGTGTGCCCCTAGTTTTTCATAGATGCGGTGGTGATTACCCTCGGCAAAGAGATGAACATCAAAATCCGTCAGCTTTGGAGAGCGGAAGGCATAGGGGTCATAGATAACCCGCTCGTGGCCATTTTCGCAGATTTTTAGTTGGTAGTTATTGAGTTCTGCTACGGGAATATGGCACTCGAAGAAGTGGGGGTGGTGCACCGACGTCATCGGATATTCTTGCCGCTGCTCGGGACAGAGGACACTCACCCGCTCGGCATTCGGTAAGTAGGCACGTACCGCCCACACGGATTGGCCATTTTCCTGAATCTGATGACATCCCAAAATTTCAAAGGGATCGTGGTGCTGGTTGGAAACAATGCGGTCAATCTGCTCGGGCGAAACGGTCATATTTTTATACTTTCGTAAAATATAGGGACAATACTATAGAAAAGTTAACAATCAGAATGCTCCCCTTGACAAGGGTATGAAGGCTATTTCTCTGGTTTCTCTGGATCGGCTGCGTGGGCTAAGAGTCCTTTGAGTAGCTCCCGCAATAGGCTCGGTCCTTGGTAAATCCAACCGGTGTAGAGTTGCACTAGGGTTGCACCGGCCGCCAGTTTTTCAATGACATCCTCGGGCGTGAAAATCCCCCCTACCCCAATGATCGGCAGAGTGCCTTGGGTCTGCTTGTGGATAAAGCGAATCACGGCGGTAGCGCGATCGCGCAAAGGGGCGCCACTGAGACCGCCGGCCTCCGCCGCGGGCGATCGCCCCGTCTGAGGAATAGTCTGGCTTTTCAGCCCCTCCCGTGCCACGGTGGTATTGGTGGCTACAATCCCGGCAAGTTCATAGGCCTGCAGGAGATCAAGAATGGCAGCAATCTGTTCCCAACTCAAATCGGGGGCAATTTTCAGCAGCAGGGGCTTGCGGGGGTGATTGGCGGTTTGGAGCGTTTCCAAAATGGGTTCCAGTTGTTCCTTGGCTTGCAGGTCCCGCAGTCCCGGTGTGTTGGGCGAACTCACATTAATCACGAAATAATCCCCCAGGGGATGGAGGCGGCGAAAACTGGCTAAGTAATCCTCTTTGGCGGCCTCCAAAGGGGTAATTTTTGATTTGCCTAGGTTAATGCCGATGGGAATATTGGGTGGGGGCGATCGCTCTAAGGAGGCAGCCATCGCCTCTGCCCCAGCATTATTAAACCCCATGCGATTGATGACAGCGCGATCGGCCCCTAGGCGAAAGAGGCGCGGCCGAGGATTGCCCGGCTGCGGATGCCACGTAACGGTGCCCAATTCAGCAAAGCCAAAGCCAAAGGCCGACCAGACACTGCGGGCAACCCCATTCTTATCAAACCCCGCTGCCAAACCAATGGGGTTCGGAAAGCGCAACCCCCACACCTGCCGCTCTAGGCGGGGGTCTGAAAGGGCATACCGTTGCTGGAGTTGTTGCCGTAGCCAAGTGCCTAGGGAACGATCTTGATTGAGCCACCCACAGAGAGAGATAAACTGCTGATGCAAAAATTCTGGATCCGCCTGCAACCCAGAAAAAAGCAGTGGCCGCAGCAGGTGCCGATAGGGATCAATGGCCATCTAAACTGCCACTGCCTCACCTAAAAGGGCAAACTGGCAACACGGTCACCCTAGTCCAGATAGCCCATGAGGACAGGGGAATCATCAATGATATTGGAGGCAATGGGACGCTCTCCAGCGGAATAGTAGGTTTCAGCAATGTGTAGGCCACTGGTGGTAATCGGACGAATGCCCATCCAATTCACTGTCTCAACAATTTCAAAGTCATCCGCCGCCACTGGCCGCACCCCCATGATGTTGAGGGTTTCAACCACCCGGAAATTGGTTGCCACAATGGGGCGAATACCAGCGGAGTTGATGCTGTCGTAGATTTGCAGGCCACTGCTGAGCACAGGCCGCTCACCGGCATCTTTGATCATGTGCACCACTTGCACCGGACTGGCCTCAATGGGGCGTAGGCCGGCACTATTAAAGGTTTGCCACACCACAATGTCACTGGCTTGGGTGGTGCCGGCGGGGGCAAGCGCCGTTTTTTCGGCGAGGGAGACCATTTGACCGCTATTTTCCTTGGTGGGCGGATTGCTGCGACGGGGGGGACGACCAGCTTTGGCTGTGGGTTCTTCGGGGGGTGGGGTTTGGGGG
>NZ_JACOMP010000203.1:0-3729 GCF_014466085.1 Thermosynechococcus sp. OHK43 | reverse complement strand
GCCCCAAACCCGCTCCTCGCCGGTAGATACTGGCAAACAATGGCAAGACTGTACAGGAGCACACCGCTAAAATCGTACCTGATACCGCTGCCACACCATAGGCTACCATCTTGGGGGCCTCTGCCCCTAGATACTTCATGATGGCCTCTTGACTCAGGAAAACAGCGATCGCCCCTGCAATAAAGAAGGCCGGAACCAAGCACAGCAGAACATGCTCCTGGGCATACCAGCGCACCAGATAGAGAGCACTCCAAAAAGCCCCCTGCAGGCGCTGCCACTGCTGTAGTGATTCAACGGGTAAGTAAAAACACACCAAAAACCCGCCAATCGTCACCAATAGTGACTTCCATTGCCCCTGCCAAAATGCCATTGCTTTCTTCTTTCTCAGTTCTAATGGGCACTCTCTTTCTTTCTGACTTGCATGTTAATGAGGCAGAAAAGCAATGATCTCTTGGGTATCCAACACGCTGCCTTGGGAGACCACTTGTCCGTTAATCCGTAGTGCAGGGGTTCGCATGACACCAGAGTCGGCGATCGCTAAAGGGTCGGTAATATGATTAACCTGAGCAGTTAAATTGAGCTGTTCCAGAGCTGCCCGCGCATTGGCCTCTAGTTGGTGGCATTTTTTACATCCTGTCCCCAGAATATCAACGATTAACTCCGCCATAGCTCATCTCTTCATTGGCTAGGGTATTGAACAGTTTTATCATAACACCCTATACTACAAACTTATACTACAAACTTATACTATAAATTAACTATAAAGTCAAAAATTGAGTAGAACAAGCCCTCAAAAGAGCTGTTAGATTTGAGCATCAATAGCGGCAATCTTCGTTTGCAGTTGATTATAGACAGCCGGTAGGTCAGTGGGCAATGTTCCCGCAGGTCTGGGAACTGCCGGATTTCCTGAAGATGGAACCTAAGAGCTTCTGCCCGTTGAATATCCCGGCAAATTCCAATAGCCGGCAGCAATGCGCCGCCGACAGAGCAAACTGCCAATGGGCTCATGGGAGGACCATGGTGGCACAGCCTCTGAGGATGGATACCGCAGCGCTGCGCAGCTACCTTGATGCATCATCCCTCACCAATCCCAGAACGCTAGAGGAAAGCTTGATGATGAATAGCTGCCAGGGCCTGGTATTCGGTCATTTTGCCAAGGCGACGGAGGGATCGCAACCGCTGTTCAATGAGCATTCGCGCATCCGTGCGACTAATGGATTGAAACTCCACACCCTCGGGCCGCTGAGTCACAACGAAAAAGAGCCGCTGGGCATACAAGGTTGTAAAAAGTTGCCGATGCTCATCCAGAGGGCATACCCCATAGAGCAAGCCAAAGGTGGGATGATTGAGATACTGCTCAGCAGTAATCGGGGGCTTCATTAGAAAAGAGAACCTACCTCGCAAAAGGATGATGAAAGGCCAACACGGCAAGGGTAAGTCGTGAGGAGGAAAAACAAAAGAAGACCGCCTACTGTGGCTAGAATAAGTTAGTTCAAGTTAATTCAGTAATTAAAACACTGAAGAGGCTGAGCTGAAAAGCTGTTCAGATTATACCCAAACCCTTCCCTCTGTTTATCCATGGCGCGTTCACTTCCCCCCTTTTGGCCTAGTGTGTTTCACCGCTGCGGTGTGATCTTTTTTGGCACGCTGACCTTTTTTTTCACCCTGGGGGTGGTGGGCTTCAGTGCCACGGTTTTCTTTGCCCTCCTCGGCATCTTGTTGGCGCCCGCCAGTGAAACCAGTCCCTACGAACATATCAGCGGCAAGGAGAGCAGTCGCGATCGCATTCTTAGAATTGACATTACTGGTCCAATTCTAGGCAGCCCCCAAAACGAAGAGGATAGCTTCTTTGCCCCCCTTGTGGGTGTCACCTACGGCTATGAAGTGCAGCGGCAGTTGGCAGAAGCTGCTAAGGATAAAACTATTAAGGCCGTCTTTGTCAATATCAGCACTCCCGGTGGCACAATCTTTGGCTCACAGGCGATCGCCGAGGGCATTAGGAGCTACCGCAAAGCAACCCAAAAACCCGTCTATGCCTTTATTGAGGGTATTGCTGCTTCCGGAGGGGTTTGGGCAATGGTGACAGCCGATAAGATCTATGCTGATCACGGCAGCATGGTTGGTAGTATTGGCATTCTCGGTCCCAGTGTTTTCTACTACGATCGCCCCACCAGCCTCGATAACGGCCTACTGATGGGAGGCGTCACCGCCAATAGCATCGAAGAACGGACCCTGAGCGCTGGCCGTAGCAAAGATATTGGCAATCCCTTCCGTCGCCTCACCCCCCAAGAAATTCAGGTCCTCCAAGCTGGCCTTGAGCAGGAATACACTAAGTTTATTCATCATGTGGCCCAGGCACGGGGCATTGATCCCAGCGTCATTCGCAACGAAATGGGAGCGATGATTTTCAGTAACGATCAGGCGCAGCGCTACCGTCTCATCGATGGTACCCGCAGCCGCTTAGAGACCCTAAATGCCCTCGCCAGGGCTGCCAATCTCAAGGAGGGAGAATATGCCATTGTCCGTTTTCAGCGCGATCGCTCCCCTTTGATCAATCAACTCTTTGGCGTTCAGTCACCTCCCCGGGCACTAGAAACCCAACGGGCGTGGAAACAAGAGCAACTTTGCGCCCTTAGTCAACTGCGTGCCCTTGCCTACTATGGTTCCCTCTCTTGCGATCGTCAGTAATGCGCTTTGACATTATTACTCTTTTTCCTGAATTCTTTGCTTCACCCCTCAGCAGCGGCCTAATAGCCAAAGCTTTGGCGCGGGGCATTGCGGAGGTCATCCTAACCAATCCACGGCACTTTAGCACCGACAAGCACCAGCGCGTAGATGATGAGCCCTATGGCGGTGGTGTAGGGATGGTCATGAAACCGGAACCCCTCTTTGCTGCCATAGAATCCTTGCCCTGTTTGCCGCGGCGCGAAGTCATCTATGTTACCCCCCAAGGGCAGCCCCTCACCCAACAGCACCTCTGGCACTGGTCACGGGAACGGGATCAGCTCGTCATCCTTTGCGGTCACTATGAGGGCGTGGATGAGCGGGTCATTGAGCACTTAGTCACCCAGGAAATCTCCATTGGCGATTTTGTCTTGACCTGTGGTGAAATCCCGGCCCTTGTCATTCTCAATGGCGTCCTGCGATTGTTGCCGGGCACCATTGGTAAGGCAGCCTCACTCCACGAAGAGAGCTTTGAAGATGACTTACTGGATTATCCTCACTACACCCGACCCGCAGAATTTCGGGGCTGGACAGTACCGCCAGTCTTACTTTCCGGTCACCATGGAAAAATTGCTGCATGGCGGCGGGCACAGCAAATTGAGCGCACACGAGAGCGCCGCCCTGATCTTTATGCTCGATGGTTAGCTCGAACCCAGGGGCAAATCAAAGGCAATTGAAAACCGTTAAACCTAGGCCACAAAGAAAAAAACTGTGCTAGTCTCAAGACAAATTCTCCTGGCTTAGCGCCTTTGCAATCTGCTTTTCCATGGCCAGTTCCTCACCACGGTTGATTACCGCTCTCAAAGAGCAGTTACTGCAGGAGCAAGCGGCGAACCGTATTATGCAAGCGATTCGCAACTCCCTTGATCTCGACGTGATCTTTGAGACGGCTGTGCGGGAAGTTGGCGTGGGGCTAGGGGTTGATGCGGTTGTGGTGCAGTATTTACCGGAGCAGGGAGTCTGGCGGCATATTGCTGAGTATCACCATGATCCCAACTTTCCTCG
>NZ_JACOMP010000202.1:0-6414 GCF_014466085.1 Thermosynechococcus sp. OHK43 | reverse complement strand
CGCCTATGGCCTCAATGCCTATGTCCGAACTGCCCTTTTCCCTTGATCAATTGCGAATCCTCAAGGCGATCGCCCTCGAAGGAAGTTTTAAGCGAGCCGCTGACAGCCTCTACGTCTCCCAACCCGCAGTGAGTTTACAGGTGCAAAACCTTGAGCGCCAACTGGATGTTCCCCTATTTGACCGGGGGGGGCGCCGCGCCCAACTCACCGAAGCTGGACAGCTCCTACTGGCCTACGGCGATCAAATTCTCTCCCTGTGCCATGAAGCCTGCCGTGCCATCGAAGACCTGCAAAAATTACAGGGGGGTACCCTGATCATTGGCGCAAGCCAAACCACGGGCACCTACCTGATGCCCCGCATGATTGGGCTATTTCGCAGCAAATATCCCGAAGTCGCTGTTCAGCTACATGTGCATTCCACCCGCCGCACCTGCTGGAGCTTGGTCAATGGTCAAATTGATCTAGCGATTATTGGCGGTGAAGTTCCCTCAGAACTGAGTGAGCAAATCACTGTTACCCCCTACGCGGAGGACGAACTGGCACTGATCTTACCTGTGGATCATCCCTTAGCTAGTGCCGAAACCCTCACCAAAGAAGACTTGTATAAGCTGAGCTTTATTGCTTTGGATGCCCAATCCACCATTCGCAAGGTGATTGATCAGGTCCTTCAGCGCGCCAACATTGACCCTCGCCGCCTCAAGGTAGAGATGGAGTTAAATTCCATCGAGGCGATTAAAAACGCCGTGCAGTCGGGCCTGGGGGCTGCCTTCGTCTCCATTTCCGCCATTGAGAAGGAGTTACAACTGGGGAGCCTACGGCGGATGGGTATCGAAAATGTGGTGGTGAAACGTACTCTATCGCTGATTACCAATCCCAATCGCTACCGATCGCGGGCAGCGGAGGTCTTCTGCCGCGAAATTCTCACCCAATTTGCCACCTTCGCCATCGATACAGAACTGACAACGGCCAAACCGCCCATCTCCGATAGTGAAAAGCCCCTTAAGGAACTGCTGACGATCGCCCCCCTTGAGGAAAACAGCACCAATGTCAGTAATTCTTAGGGCAAAGCACGACCAGCCCAGGGGCAGAATAGTCCCCTTCACGGGAGTTTATTATTTCGAAAAATCGGAGTATGATAGTAGATCGCGCTGTTCATAACGGATGACCATGGCCCTGCAACACGACGTCAAACAAGAAATTATCAACACCTACCAGATCCACGGTACGGATACTGGCTCTGCGGATGTCCAAGTTGCCATCCTCACAGAGCGGATCAAGCAGCTTTCTGAGCATCTCAAGGTGAATAAAAAAGATCACGCCTCTCGCCGAGGACTCCTGAAAATCATTGGCCGTCGCAAGCGGCTATTGGCCTATATCCATCGCCACGATCCCCAACGCTATCATCAACTCATTGAACGTCTGGGAATTCGGGGTTAAAGACAATGGCAAAACGGTCGGATCTGCCTTTTGAGCCTAAAAAGAAAAAAGGAGCAACCAATTCTGCTAAAGCTCCTGCTGCCGCAGCCGTCCGTTCTAAGGCCCCAAAATCCTCAGCCAAGCAAGCCAAAAAAAGTACAGGTATTCCAGAAATTGTCAGCCAACGGATGGTCACTCGGATGGCAATCTTCTGCGGTACCCCCACCCTCTTGGGACTGATGACATTTCCCCTCAGCTATTTCATTGTCCATGAGGGCTGGTTCAAGTTGCCCAATGTGGTCGTTGTCATTGCTAGTCTCAGTCTTTTTGGCCTTGGGGCCCTGGGGCTAAGCTATGGGATTCTTTCTGCCTCTTGGGATGAGCACGAGCAGGGAAGTTGGCTCGGCTGGCGAGAATTCCGCACCAATTTTGGTCGTGTTGTCGAGAGTTGGCAAGCCTATCAGGCCAAGCGATCGCAAAATGCTGAATAGGCGGAATGCTGAATAGTCGAATAGGTGCGATCGCTGATTCGCGTATGCTTCTCTAATTAAGTTCAATTCTAATGTCTAATCAAGAAAATATCAGGAATTTTTAGAGATTTTTAGCAATTTCTGTAGATTCTTTACTATAACCTTATAAGCTTATATTTGCCATCAATTCCTATAGTTACCCCCTTTCGCGAATAACTGAGCACACTCAGCAGCACCTCAGGGGGAGTTCCTGCCAACATCCGGTGCTCTCAGCATGGCCAACGGCAAAGGGTGCTAAAATCGCTCAAACCCTGTTCCCCTCGGAGAATCCCTATGACAGCAAAGGAAATGTTCCGAGCTGAAGCCTACACAAACGTGGGAAATTTGCCCATTGACCTACAGTCCTCTAGCTTTCTGCAACATTTGCTGGGGTTAGTGGCAGAGACCCTTGAAGATATTGTCGGGCTGGATGATGCTTCTGGCTTTATTGCCCTTGTGGGACAGCAAATGGGCAATCACATCAACGAGCTTTACACCCAAGCCCTTGGCGATCGCCCCCTTGATGCTAAGACAGTGGCTCAAATTCTTGTAGATCTCAAAAACCGCATTGAAGGGGGATTTTTCCTGATTGAGCAAGATGAGGAACGCATTATTTTAGGGAATCAGCGTTGCCCCCTTGGCAGTGGTGTGATTGGTCATCCCTCGTTGTGCATGATGACCTCAAGTGTCTTTGGCGTCATTGTGGCGCACCACTTGGGCTATGCCAAGGTTTGTATTGAAGCGGCGATCGCCAATGGAGATCAAGGGTGCCGCGTGGTGATCTATACCCAACCCACTGCTGCTGCCGCTGCTGCCAAAGGACGAGAGTACTATCCCATTGAATCACATTAGGCCAGTCTAAGCTAGGCAAGTAGTTCATTGCAGCGGGGTCAAGATGAGCAACTTTACACTCGATATTGGCGCATGGATTGATCTGTTGCCGGAGCCAACGCTGGTCATGGATCCCCAGGGCAACATTGTGGCCATTAACTCCAGTGGCCGTGAATTTTTTGGCGGCAGCGTGCTTGATTGCAACCTTAGGGAACTCGTAGCCACTCCTGCGGAGAAACTCAAAAAATGGCTGCTTCTTTGGCAACAGGCGGCGCAAATGGTGCCCGGCACTCTGCGAGACCCCCAAGGCCAAAAAATTGAAGTGGAAGCCGTGGGCATCCACCGTTGCCAGCCCCCCTTGATTCTGCTGCGCGTCTTGCGCCAACCTCGGTTTCTACGGCAGTTTATTGTCCAACGGCAACAGTTTGAGCAGTTGCAACAGCAGAT
The DNA here is from genome assembly GCF_014466085.1 of Thermosynechococcus sp. OHK43. Taxonomy (NCBI): domain Bacteria; kingdom Bacillati; phylum Cyanobacteriota; class Cyanophyceae; order Acaryochloridales; family Thermosynechococcaceae; genus Thermosynechococcus; species Thermosynechococcus sp. OHK43. Next base: position 3,211 of record NZ_JACOMP010000202.1, on the reverse strand, counting down.
GGCACGGCAAACGGCCTTGATTGTAGAGCTCCAGCAGCGGCAAAAACAACTAGAGGCAGAAAACCACCATCTACAGGAGATCTCACAGCAAGATAGCCTGACCAAACTGGCAAATCGGTGTGCTTTTGAGTCCTATCTGCGGTTGGTCTGGAAGGAAGCGGCAGCAACCCATACTCCCTTTGCCATTGCTCTGCTGGATATTGACCACTTCAAGCGCTACAACGACACCTATGGCCATTTGGCGGGCGATCGCGCCTTGCAACAGGTTGCCCATGCCATTCAGTCCCAAGTGCGAAAGGCGGATCTGGTGGCTCGCTATGGTGGTGAAGAGTTTGTGCTCCTGTTGTGCCAGAGCCACCATGACGCTGCCATTTGTATCTTAGAGCGGATTTTTAACCACATCCGCAGTTTAGAAATTCCCCATGCCAGTTCACCGGTAAAACCCTATCTCACCGTAAGCGCTGGCATTTGCATTGCAACTGCAACCCCCAGGGACTGCCCAATCTCTGAGGTTATCGCAACCGCCGATGCCGCTTTGTACGAGGCCAAACGCTCAGGGCGCGATCGCTATGTGTTGCAAACCTATGCTTGGATGAGTGCGCCTATCTCCTCCAGCCAATAAATTCAGCCCTGTCCCTCGGGAAAGGCCCTGTAGCTGCCGCCGCTAGATATAATGTGGGTGACCAAAGCACGGCCATCCCGTAGCCAAAACGTGATAGTTGATCGCGGTTGGGACGTTGTGTTGCAGAATGTAAAGCTGAGTTAATTTTTGGAGATCGTGTAGCCCATGTACAATGCGACGAATTCTGACAGTCGGATGTTTCGCTATGAAGTGGTGGGACTGCGACAAAATGCCGAAACTGAGAAAACCAACTATGCCATCCGCAACAGTGGCAGTCAATTTTTCAACGTTCCCTATGACCGCATGAATCAGTTTATGCAGCAGATTACCCGTTGGGGGGGCAAAATTGTTAGCATTCAACCCCTCAATGGTACGGCTGCGCCCTTGGCTGCCACCACGGAACCTGCCTCCAATAATGGTGCTGCCCCCCTTAAAGAAAAGAAAGTTGATATTCCCGTCAATATCTATCGCCCCAACAATCCCTGCATTGGTAAGGTCATCTCCAATGAAGAGCTGGTGCGTGAAGGGGGCGAGGGAACGGTCAAGCACATTATCTTTGACATTTCTGGTACCGAGTTGCGCTATCTCGAAGGTCAAAGTATTGGCATTATTCCTGCGGGTACCGATGCCAATGGCAAACCCCACAAGCTGCGCCTCTACTCTATTGCCTCGACCCGCCACGGTGACTTTCAAGATGATAAAACGGTCTCCCTGTGTGTGCGGCGGCTAGAGTACAAGGACAAAGAGACGGGGGAAACCATCTATGGCGTTTGCTCCTCCTACCTCAACCAACTGCAACCTGGCGATGAGGTGAAAATTACAGGGCCCGTGGGTAAAGAAATGCTCCTGAGCGATGACCCCGAAGCCACAATCATTATGCTGGCAACGGGAACTGGGATTGCCCCCTTCCGTGCCTTCCTGTGGCGCATGTTCAAAGAAAATAACCCCGATTATCAATTCAGGGGGCTGGCATGGCTCTTCTTTGGTGTCGCTTACACTGCAAATATTCTCTACAAGGATGAGCTAGAGGCAATACAGGCCCAGTATCCCGATCACTTCCGCCTCACCTACGCCATCAGCCGTGAGCAAAAAACTCCTGACGGCGGCAAGATGTACATCCAAGGTCGCATTGCTGAGCATGCGGATGAAATCTGGCAACTCCTCCAAAAGAAAAATACCCACGTCTATATGTGTGGTTTGAGGGGGATGGAGCCGGGTATTGATGAGGCAATGACGGCAGCGGCAGCCAAAAATGGTGCCGATTGGCAAGAGTTCCTCAAGGGCACGCTCAAAAAAGAAGGCCGCTGGCACGTCGAAACCTACTAGGGAGATCATTGGGGGGCGATCGCCCCCTTTTATGCAATTGCCGCTTGGATCTGTCAGGATAGGAGTAAAGGGAACAGTGACCGAGCAATCAATGTCGGGTGTTAGGGTCACTAAAAGGTACCCTACTTGACGCTAAGTTGTCAGTATTCCCGTATTCTAATGGTGAGTCACCCAGCGATCGCGTATGATTTATCCTCGCTTTCTGCGCAAAGCCTACCGTAAAGAACCCATCTCGGCTTTTCTTCTGCTGATGGGAGGGGTGGATTCCACCATTGGTGGCTTGGGGGGCTACAACGGTCTGCTGCTATTGGGTCTAAGTGTGATGGGAAGTGCACTTCTCTATCGCCTGCTCCAGCGATCGCCCGAACGTCCTCTTCCTGAGAAAGTACCCCAGTATGCGCTGCCGCCCCAATCCTCCCAGCCCTTGCCGATGCTGACGATGACCCGAAAGCACCCCCCCCTGCGCTAGGCCAAAGCTGAGATCATTGTCTGAAATTTCCACAAGATTTCCTGCCATTCCCGTTCAGGGTGAGAGCCCTTGACAATACCTGCCCCAGCAAAGAGATGGGCATGGTTGTCCTGAAGGTGGGCAGAGCGAATTCCGACAATGAATTCCCCTTCTCCAGTGGGTGTTACCCAACCAAGGGGCGCAGCATAGCCATTGCGATCAAAGGGTTCCAGTTGCCGCAGCCAATGTTGGGCCCGGGCAGCAGGATAGCCCGCCACTGCTGGTGTCGGATGCAAGGCCGCCACCACTTGGAGAATATGAATCGGTTGAGGCAGGGGTGCCTGAATCAAGGTTTGCAGATGTTGAATATGACTCAATTCAAGGATGCGGGGTTTTGCGGGCACCTCACAGGTCATGCCCAGCCGTTGGAGGGTTTGGCAGAGAAATTCAACAATGACCTGATGCTCGTAGCGTTCCTTGGGGCTGTGGTAAAGGCCATGGCGCAGGTTTTGATCCTCCTGTTGGGTTTGCCCCCGGGGACGGGAACCCGCCAAGGCATCGGCCCAGAGAACGCCATTGGCAATCTTGACCAAGCGTTCGGGACTGGCTCCCAAAAAGACCTGCTGCCCCTGTTGGCCAACACTGAAGATGTAGGAATTGGTGTACTGCTGGCGCAGGTTTTGCAACGTTCCCAGCCAGTTAAACCCCTGAGGCTGCTCTAGGGTGAGGGCAGCGGCTAAGACCAATTTTTCGATGTCTCCCTCCTCGAGGAGCTTGAGGGCATGCTTGACCCTGCTAATGAATTGTCCATACTG
>NZ_JACOMP010000201.1:0-12012 GCF_014466085.1 Thermosynechococcus sp. OHK43 | reverse complement strand
GTTGCCCCCACCCGCTCATGGAAGGAGAGAGAAAAGGCGCCTAATTCCCGCATCGGGCCAAGAACCGCCAGATGTCGCTGACCGGGGAGCGATCGCAACAGGTGCAAAGCCGCCACCATGGATTCCAGGCCCGCATTGTAGGTTTCATCTAAAAGCAGAATATCTGGTTCGAGGCGATAGCGACCACCGCGACCACCGGGCAATTCTAGCGTCAACTGTGAAGGCAGGCGATCGCCCTCGATGTCCAAGGCTTGCAGCACCCCAAGGGCAGCCAGAAAGTTCAGGGCATGGTGTGCCCCCGCAAGGGGGACGGTGTAGGTGCGTCCACCCACATGGAGGGTTTGGGGCGGTTGGTAGATTCCCCGTAGGGTGCCCCCCTCAAGGCCATAGGTGATAGTGCGCCCTGACCAGACCTGCACCGCTGTCGGCAAAAGTAGGGGACTATCGGCATTGAGCACCGCTGTTCCCCCTGGGGGCATTTCCGCAAGAAGTTCGCATTTGGCTTGGGCAATGGCTTCCCGCGAACCAAGGCGGCCAATATGGGCAGTGCCAACGTTGGTAATCACCGCAACATCCGGTTGGGCAATCTGGCTCAACAGGGCAATTTCACCGCGAGCACGCATCCCCATTTCAATCACTGCAAACTGGTGGTGGGGTTCCAGTTGTAAAAGTGTTTTGGGCACGCCAATCTCGTTGTTGAAGTTGGCTTCGGTCTTGAGGACCGTGCCATAGTGACGGAGGACAGCAGCAATCATTTCCTTGGTGGTGGTTTTGCCCACGGAGCCAGTGACGGCAATAACTTTGGCTGGACATTGCTGCCGCCACCACTGTCCCAAGCGCTGATAGGCACTCAGGGTATTGGCCACCTGAAGTTGGGGAAGCGCAGCAGACAGCGGTGTTTCGACCATCAGGGCGATCGCTCCAGCGGCAGCTGCCTGATCGACAAATTGATGGCCATCAAAGGTTGCCCCCCGCAGGGCGACAAACAGGTTGCCAGCGGCGACTTGGCGAGAGTCGGTGCAAATTCCTGTGATGGGCAGATTTGGATGAGTCGTGTCTAACCCCAAAGCTTGGGCGATCGCCCCTAGGGTGGTCTTCACGATGTTGCCCCGCCAATGTGGCTGCACTTCAGATAAGGTTGCAGCACCTCCGGTACCCGCACCGTTCCATCGGGTTGTTGGTAGTTTTCGAGAATGGCCGCCATGGTTCGCCCAACAGCTAGGCCAGAGCCATTGAGAGTGTGGACAAACTGCGTTCCCTTTTGCTTAGCCCCTTTGAAGCGAATCTTGGCACGCCGCGCCTGAAAATCGCCAAAGTTAGAGCAACTGGAAATTTCACGGTAGCAACCCGCAGCGGGGAGCCACACCTCCAGGTCGTAGCACTTCATAGCACCAAACCCCAAATCCCCAGTACACAGTTCAATCACTCGATAGGGCAGCTTCAGGGCTTGGAGAATGGACTCGGCATCCGCCACCAGGGCTTCATGTTCAGCGGCAGAGGTTTCCGGGTGAACAAACTTGACCAACTCCACTTTGTTAAATTGGTGCAGTCGAATCAGACCGCGGGTATCTTTGCCGTAGCTGCCTGCTTCGCGGCGAAAACAGGGGGTATAGGCACAGTGGTAAATGGGGAGTTGATCGGCGGCTAAAATTTCATCACGGTAGAGATTCGTCACGGGTACTTCCGCTGTCGGAATTAGCCAGAGATCGTCATCGGCACAGCGAAAACTCTCCTCAGCAAACTTCGGTAACTGCCCTGTTCCCGTCAGCGAGGCACTATTGACCAGCAAAGGCGGCAAGACTTCCACATAGCCGCGTTCGCGGTGGCTATCGAGCATGAATTGGATCAAGGCCCGCTCAAGGGCAGCCCCCATGCCTAATAGGGTAACAAAACGACTCTGAGCTACTTTGACCGATCGCTCCACATCCCAGAGTCCCAATTGAGTCCCAATGTCCCAGTGGGGCTGGCAAGGGTAGGTGGGTTTATACTCCTCCCCCCACCGCCGCACCTCAACGTTGTCAGTTTCATCACGGCCAATGGGGGTGGTCTCACTGGGGGGGTTGGGAATCGTCAGCAGCAGGCTCTCTAGCTCCTCTTTCAACTGCCGTTCCTGGGGCTCCAGATCACTGAGTTTTTGCTTGAGATCGTTGGCCTCGGCTTTGAGGGCTTGAATTTCGGGGTCAGTGGGGGCAACGCCGGACTTGATCTTTTTGCCGACGAGGGCACCAATCTCATTACTGCGGGCTTGGAGTTGCGATCGCTGTTGTTCAAGCTGTCGCTGCTGCGCATCCAATTCTAAAATGCGGTCGAGGTCAAAGTCACCGCCGCGCCGCCGCAGGCGATCGCCAAAGGCTTGGGGATTTTCTCGCAGTTGTTTTAGATCAATCACAGGTGGACGAAAACCAGCGCAAACCGCATTGATCCTATCACCAAGGGGGAAATTGACTCTAGGGAGCTGTCTTAGTGTTGTTGACTATCGAGATGACTAAATTCCTCCTACCAACCGTTGAGATTTTGATCATTGGTGGTGTCAACAAGGGGTCGCCGTCCTCTAAAATGAGGGATGTATTAAGCGGTGTTAGCAATATGAGTGTCATTAGTCAGGTTCTTCTTAAAGCGGACGATGAATTGCGCTACCCCACCACGGGCGAACTCCAGACGATTAGTGACTTTTTCCAAACGGGTGAGCAACGCCTCCGCATTGCCACAACCCTGGCCGAAAATGAGAAACGGATTGTAGAGCAAGCCAGCAAGCAACTGTGGCAGAAGCGGCCTGACTTTATCTCACCGGGGGGCAACGCCTACGGCCAGAAACAGCGTGCCCTGTGTCTACGGGACTATAGCTGGTATATGCGCCTGATTACCTATGGCATCCTCGCCGGTGACAAAGACCCCATTGAGCGCACGGGTATTATTGGGGTACGGGAAATGTACAACTCCCTTGGTGTGCCGATGACAGGGATGGCAGAAGCCATACGTTGCCTCAAGGACGCCTCCTTGGCCCTCTTGAGCACTGAAGATGCTGAAGTGGCGGCACCCTACTTTGACTACATTATTCAGGAAATGTCCTAGGGCGACGGGCGGCAGTCAATTCTTCCTTCAAGGGGAAGAGAACCTATGACATCTCCCCTTGAAATTGTGGTTGTCAGCAATGGTCCCGGTGAACTGGCCACTTGGGTCTACCCTTTTGTAACAACGCTGCAGCAACAGGTCAAACAGGGGTGGCGGGTTTCAGTGGTGATGGTTCCCTGTCCCCATGCAAGTGGTCAGGAAGCAGAGATTGCTCGCCGCTATCCAGGGGTAACTCGGGTGCTGCCAGCCACCGAATTTTGGCACCTCCTACGCACAAAGACCACTCGCAGCAATTGGGATTGGTTTCCCCAGGGGGTTGTGGTCTTTTTGGGGGGAGATCAACTCTTTGCGGTACTATTGGCCAAGCGCTTGGGCTATCGCTGTGTGCTCTACTGCGAGTGGCAGCCACGCTGGCAAGGATGGGTGGATGGCATTGGGCTGCGGCGTCCTCTAGCCGTGGGCAACACCAAGGCCAAGGTGGCGGTGGTGGGGGACCTGATGACCGATGCGCAAGCCCTTGCCCTCGATTCTCTCCCCAATGTCCGCCAACAGTTGGGCGTTGCCCCAGATGCTCCCCTTGTGGGGTTGATGGTAGGATCCAAGCCCAATAAGCTCAAGCTGGGGGTTCCCCTTTCCTTGGCGATCGCCGACCATTTAGCGGCTGCTTATCCCCCGATTCACTGTGTGATTCCAGTGGCACCGACCCTGACGCTCAACACCCTCAGTTGCTATGCCAATCCTCGCTTTAACCCCGAACTCAAGCACGTTGAGGGCACAACTGCCACACTGATCCAGCCAAGGGAAGGCCTGCCCTATCTGGAGACGCCGAGGGGTACAAAGATCTATCTCTGGCAGCAGTTACCCAACTATCCCCTGCTGCGGCAGGTTGCTCTCTGTGTGACTACGGTTGGCGCCAATACTGCTGAACTGGCTGCCTTGAATGTGCCGATGATTGTTCTGTTGCCTGCACAACAACTGCGGGTACAGCGGGCACACCCTTGGGATGGATTGGCTGGGTTGCTGGTGGGCTTGCCGGCGATCGGGCGGCAGTGGACAGCGTTGGTGTTTTGGGCACTTGTTGCCAAGGGATTGGGCTGGTGGCGATTTTGGCAGCTGTGGCGATCGCCAGAGATAGATTGGGACTTGGTGAAACAGGGTCTCGGCTACAAGGCGTGGCCTAATATCTGGGCAGGCAGAGAAATTGTCCCAGAGCTGGTGGGTCCCATTGACCCGCAGACCGTTGCCCAACAAATTATTGATCTACTGAATCATCCTCAGAAATTGGAGCAGATGCGGCAGGACTTGCGGGAGCAGGTGGGCTCGCCGGGGGCAGGGGCAAAATTGGTGGATTTGACACTTCAGGTGGCGGGCTGGCCTGCCAGCGATCCAGAATGTCCTTGAGCACAATTTCCGTAAACCAAATCTGACCCACAATCACTAGAGGCAGTGCCAGTAGTAAGCCTAGAAAACCAAAGAAGATAGCAAAAATAATTTGGGACACCAGCGTCACAGCAGGCAGTAGAGCCACCTGTTTGGCCATGACAACGGGCACCAGCAGGTATTGTTCCAACTGTTGAATCAGAATGTAGGCAATGAGAACAGCCACCGACTGCCATGGATCATCAATAAACGCAATAATCATTGGCGGAATTACACTGAGGGCAGGGCCGATATTGGGAATAGCTTCTAGAAGTCCTGCGAGGAAGGCATTGGCTAAGACCAACCGCACTCCCAATAGAGCCAGCGCAAGGCCACTGACGACGCCAATCACCACCATATTCAAGCCTGTCCCTGCTAGCCAAGCCAAGAGTGCCTGTTCACTTTCCCTGAGGATGGTGTCAATGCGAGAACGGTAAAATGCTGGAAACAGGCGAATAAACCCTCGGCGATAGGGCTGAGGATCAATCACTAGCATCACCGTCAGCACCAGGACCAACAGCGTATTTAGTAAGACCGCCAGGGTATTGGAAAACAGAGCAAAGAAATTGTTAAGGATTTGCTGGAGAAATGGTTCCAATTGGGCGATCAGTCGATTGATCATCGGTGTGTCGTCAAGGCCACCACTGGGTAAGAGATGAGCCATGCCATCCAGCCATGCTTCCACCCGTTCTAGACCCTTGGGAATCAACACACCCAGTTGCTGCGCTTCCTGTAAAAAGGGAGGAATAATCATCCAAAAGAAGCCAAAGATGATCAGGAAAGTCAAGCTAATACTGATGGCGATCGCCCGCCCCCGTTGCAGTCCCCAGCCTTGGAGCCGCAGTTGCAGCCAGTTGAGGGCCGTTGCCAAGACTACCGCCAAAAAGACCAAGAGTAACACTTGGCGAATTTCCCAGAGGATGTAAAGACACATCCCCAGTACCAGCAAGCCAATCCACTGACCAAATGTCACTACTTTGCATCCAATTCCTGCCTCAACCCCCTATTAGAACAGGTTTTGGGACAATGCCGTCAAAGCAAAGGGAAAGCAAAGGGAATTTGCATCAGCTAAATCGCAAAGACTTAAATCACAAAGACTGTATTGTTGTCCCGGAGCTGGGGATGCTCCGTTGGTGGCCTGTGGTTAAACTGAGCAAAGTAGGCGGCCAAGGGTTCCGGCAAAGTCGGTAGCATGACTTGGGTATCTCCTTGGGCAATGTCTGGCCAGAGGGAGGATAGGGCTTGGGCGAGGGGCTTGGCCTCAGTTTCCGATAAATTAAAGGGCGGCAATGTCAGAAAGCGCACCATAAACCCCGCGCCGCGCTGCAGCATCCATTGGCGGGAGAGGTCACTCAAGGTGGGATAGGCCTTCAGGGATTCAATGCGGTAGGATTCCACGGCCACCTGCCAGCCCCCTTGGGGGTGTTCCTGCAAAATGAGACGACGATAGGGATGGGGATAGCTGACGAGGGAACCGGTCGTTAGGTCAAACAACCCCTGCTCATAGGCAATGTCTTGGACATGGAGATGTCCGGTTAAGACCAACGCCACCCCCGCCGAGCGCAACAGGTTCAATAGCTCTGCCCGATTCTCCAAGAGGTAGCGCTGCCCCATCGGGCTTTGGCTCTGCTGTGGCCAGTGCTCAAGGACATTGTGGTGAATCATGACCAGGCGTAGTCCGGCAAAGGGTTCTGCCAATAGAGCCGCTAACCATGCCAACTGCCCTTGATCGACGACTCCCAGCTGTTGTCCTGTTGGACTGAATTGGTTGGAGTTGAGGGCAATCAGTTGCAGATTTTCTGCAAGTAGGGCTTGGTAGTAATGCTTGCCAGCGTTGCCATAGCCCGCATGGGCATACCACTGGGGAAAGTCAGCCCAGCCAATGCGGCTGTTGTCCCCTAGCGGTAGAGGCACATCGTGGTTTCCGGGAATCACATAACAGGGCACCGACAGTGTTTGTAAATAGGTACTGAGCCAGTGGTGGTTTGCCACTTCGCCATCCCGTGTCAGGTCGCCAGGAATCAGCAGGGCATCAATGCCGAGATCAAGGAGATGGGTGACGGCGGCTTCAAAGGCAGGGATACTAATTTCATAAAGAAAAATAGGCGGGTAATCTGTCGGAATTGTCTCCGGCAGGGCAATGTGGGGATCACTGATAATGCCAAGCCGCACTGCCATTGCGCTTTCCTAGTGGCGGAAGTGTCGCCGGTTGGTAAAGACCATAGCAATTCCCGCTGCATTAGCTGCTTCGATAGATTCACTATCGCGCAGACTGCCCCCCGGTTGAATAATGGCAGCAATACCGGCAAGGGCAGCCGCTTCCACAGAATCGGCAAAAGGGAAGAAGCCATCACTGGCCAGCACTCCCCCCCGCGCTGCCTCACCAGCATGACTGAGGGCAATTTCCACAGCACCGACCCGATTCATTTGACCAGCCCCAATCCCTTGGGTTTGGCGATCGCGACTGACAACAATGGCATTGGACTTGACGTGCTTCACAACTTTCCAGGCAAAGATCAGTTCCGCCATCAACTCTGGGCTGGGTTCAGTGGCTGTGACCACCTGCCATGCCTCTGGATCAATGGGGAGGGGGTGAATATCTTGGACAAGAAAGCCGCCGGCAATGGTTTGAATTGCCGTGGTCGGAGCAGTATGCAACTCAGGTAAGGTGAGAACCCGCATCTTGGGCTTGGTTTTCAGGATCGGCAGTGCCGCTTCCTCACAGGCGGGAGCCACCACACACTCTAAAAAAGTACGGGTTAAGGCTTCAGCAGTGGCCACATCCAAGGGGCGGTTTAGGGCAACAATACCGCCAAAGGCAGAGACACTATCGGCTGCAAAGGCCCGTTCATAGGCTTCCACTAGGGTTTTGCCTTCAGCGACGCCACAGGGATTGGTGTGTTTAATAATGACGGCAGCGGGGGCACTGTCCCCTAGGAATTCACTGATCACTGCCCGTGCGGCTTCTAAATCTAGCAGGTTATTGTAACTGAGTTCTTTTCCCTGGAGCAGGTGGGCAGCGGCCCAACCCCTGGGGTGTGCCCCACGGATGTACCAAGAAGCCCGTTGATGGGGGTTTTCGCCATAGCGCAGGACTTGTTTTTGCCGTCCGGTGAGGTGAAAAACGGGGGGGAGAATGTCTGGTTCCGTACCGGCGGACGTTATTTCTTGAAGATACTCAGCGATCGCCTGATCGTAACTGGCTGTTAGAGCAAACGCTTGTTGGGCACAGGCTAGGCGGAAGGCAGGTTGGGCTTCCCCGTATAATCGTAATTCCTGAAGGTAAGTTTCATACTGACTGGGATCTACCAACACTGTCACATGGGCATGGTTTTTCGCGGCAGCGCGAATCAGCGTCGGCCCACCAATATCAATTTGCTCGATGGCCTCGGCAAGGGTGACGTTGGGTTGGGCAATTGTTTCGGCAAAGGGGTAGAGGTTAACAACCACTAAATCAATGGGATGAATGGCTTGGGCTTGCAGATCGGCCTCGTCTTGGGGGCGATCGCGCCGTGCCAAAATGCCGCCATGGATTTTCGGGTGCAGGGTCTTGACCCGTCCACCAAGAATTTCTGGTGCCCCTGTGTACTCAGAGACTGTTGTCACAGGAATCCCCGCCGCCTGCAAGGTCTTTGCGGTGCCACCACTACTCAGGAGCGTAAAGCCAAACTCCTGCACCAAGGCCGTAGCCAACTCCACCAGTCCCTGCTTATTACTGGTGCTGAGCAAGGCAATTCGCCCCATGCCTGCAATCCTCCTCGGCGACCAAGAACCCCTATTTTAGCGGAACATGCTGCTCACAGAGCTATCTTCATGGATCCGCCAAATGGTTTCTCCAAGAATACTAGCCACCGAGAGCACCGTGAGCTGGGGAAAGCGTTGCGTTTCCGGCACAGGGATTGTATTGGTCACAATCACCTCTTCAAAATCGCCCCCTTGGAGCCGCTCAATCGCCGGTGGCGAAAAGACGGCATGGGTGGCACAGGCATAGACTTCTTTGGCACCTTCGCGGCGTAGGAGTCGCGCCCCCTCTAAAATGGTGCCGGCTGTATCAATCATGTCATCCACGAGTACCGCTGTTTTGCCCTTAACATCACCCACCACATTCATCACCTCGGCCACATTGTGGGCTTGGCGGCGCTTATCAATAATCGCTAGGGGCGCATCATCAAGCTTATTGGCAAAGGCACGGGCCCGCGCTACTCCACCCACATCCGGTGAGACCACCACAATATCCTCTAGATTTTTGCTGCGCAGGTAGTCAAGGAGCACGGGTGAACCATAGACGTGATCCACGGGAATGTCGAAGTAGCCTTGAATTTGGGCTGAGTGCAGGTCCATAGCCAAGACACGACTGGCACCTGCTTGGGTAATCAGGTTGGCCACTAGTTTGGCGGTAATGGATTCGCGGCCTGCTGTCTTGCGATCGGCACGGGCATAGCCATAGTAGGGAATCACTGCAGTCACTTGACGAGCTGAGGCGCGGCGGCAGGCATCCACCATGATCAGCAGTTCCATCAGGTGGTCATTGACAGGTCGGCAACAGGGCTGAATCAGGTAGACATCACAACCGCGAATCGACTCTTGAATCTGCACATACAGCTCGCCATCGGCAAATCGCTTACGCACCATTGGGCCGAGATCAATACCAAGGTAGCAGGCAATTTCCTGAGCAAGGGCAATGTTGGCAGAACCCGAAAACAGCTTTAGACGACTATGGTCAGAAATGTGAGAGGGGCTAGTCGTGGGCAATGGCGCAGTGTGAATCACAGCATCTCCCCAAGCTGGCGTGCGTTTTGATTTTGATCTTATCATTTCCAATTTCGGGCGCCACTCCCCTAGGATTGAATTTATAGCCAGACGAAATTTTGAGGTCATCATCTTTGCTAATGGCGCGATCGCAATTCCTACGATTGGGGAATGTTTTTTTGTCATCAACCGGGGTAGCTTGGTTATTCCTTCTACCTGCACTTTTGTTTCTGACAATTTTTGTTTTTTTGCCAATTTTGTACCTTGTCTATCTCAGTTTTACGACGGGTGGTTTTAGTCAAGAGGGGGCGCGTTGGGTTGGCCTGCACAATTATCAACAGTTACTCCTCAGTCCAGACTTTTGGCAGGTGATTGGCAATACTCTCTATTTCACAGTGGCAACGGTGCTACCGACGATGGTGCTGCCCTTATTCTTGGCGGTGGGTCTCAACCAAGGGATCAAGGGACGGGATTGGCTCCGTACGGCCTACTTTTTACCCACTATGACCTCAATTGTGGCCGCAGGCCTAGGGTTTCGGTGGCTGTTTCAAACCGACGGCCCCGTGAATCAACTGGTACAAACCTTCGGGGGGCAACCGATTGCTTGGCTCAGTGATCCGACCTGGGCAATGCCAGTGCTGATTTTGCTCAGTAGCTGGAAGCAGTTGGGATTTAATTTGGTTGTCTTTTTGGCGGGGCTGCAAACGATTCCCCGCGATCGCTATGAAGCCGCACTTCTCGATGGTGCCAATGCTTGGCAACAATTTCGCCACATTACGCTGCCGGGGCTGCGACCCACTTTAGTTCTAGTGTTTGTAACAACAACGATTTTCACGTTACGCAGTTTTGAGCAGGTCTATGTGGTAACGGGTGGCGGCCCCCTGGATACAACAAACCTGCTGGTATTTTATATTTACCAACAGGCGTTTGCATTATTTGACTTTGGCTATGCGGCTGCTGCAGCAACGCTGCTTTTGGGGGTTACCCTTGGACTCCTGTGGCTACAATTGCGCACGCGTCAAGACCCCAATCTCTAGAGAGAGGAGCCCAGACCAGCGTAAGCACCGTAGAAGAACAGCCCCACAATCACAATCACTCCCATGCCGGCCACTGTAGCCACAATCCAGAGGGGAATGCGTCCGCCTTCAGACATCATCAATTCCTCCTAAGCAGATTCAGTTATAGATGCAGAAATTTAGTTAAAGAAGTAGCTTGAAAAGAGCAACGCAAGAACCAAGATCAGCAGCAACCCTAGGTACAGGGAGGTGCGATTCAGTTCGACCGGCTGACGATTGGGATTCGGTTCCATGGGTGCACCCTCCTAACGTTGGATAAACTGCATTGCCGCGATCGCCCCGAGGAAGAAAATCGTGGGCACAGCGAGAGTGTGAACGGCCACCCAGCGGACCGTAAAAATTGGGTAAGAAACGGGTTCTTGATTGGGTGTGTTACTGGTCATGGCAATCCTACTTCAACTCTTCTAAGAAGGTTTCGACTTGTTGTTTGGCTTCAAAGCGATCGGTCACCAGAGGAATCGACCGCTGTTCCTGAGCATAGTAGCTATCGGGGCGTGGTGTGCCAAACACATCATAGGCCAAACCGGTGCTGACAAAGAGCCAGCCAGCAATGAACAACGCCGGAATGGTGATGCTATGAATCACCCAATAACGGACACTGGTAATAATGTCGGAAAATGGTCGTTCTCCTGTCGTTCCAGCCACGTTGCGATGCCTCCAAAGTGTCTAATGTTAAAAAAGGAAACGCTACTTTCTATCATACAGCCTTTTTTCACAAGGATTGAGCTTTGGCCATCGGAAGCCCACACCTGTTCCCTCAGGCAAGAACATACCATCTTTGAGGCTATAAACCAGCTTTGGCGAGGTCAGTGAGCACTTCCACAGCACTCTGGTAGCGATCGCGAAAGTTATACTTGATCATTTTATTGATAATGGCAACAAACTGCGGCGAAAGATGCCGTCCCGGCTGCCAGACAATATCACCACTGTGGGGATCAGAGGGTAAATCCATCGGAGCGAGGCCCGTCAGACCTTCAACAATTACCATGCCCAAAGAGTAAATATCACTGGCAATCACGGGGCGTCCTGCCATTTGCTCGCTAGGCGCATAACCACGGGTACCAATCGAGATCGTGTATTTGCCATGCTGGAGCAGATCCTCTGGCTGGACATGGCGGACTGCGCCAAAGTCAATCAAAAACAGCTGTTGATCACTGCGGCGGCGTATGATGTTGGCGGGCTTAATATCCCGATGCACGACGCCAAACTGATGCACGTACTGCAAAATTTCCAGAATACTCTTGAGAATCACAACCGCTTCCCCTTGGGAGAGAGTAACTTTCTTTTCAAACTCCTCTTTGAGGGATTCGCCATCCACATACTCTTGGGTGAGATAGAAATATCCCCCCTCCTCAAAGTAGGCCAGTAATCGAGGGATGCGCTGGTGCTCACCCAATTGGGCTAAGGTTTCTGCTTCCCGCTGAAAGAGGCGACGGGCAATGGCCAAAAAGCGTTCATCCTTACGGGAGGGCACCAACTGCTTGACGACGCAAATCGGATGATCCGGCAGGTGTAAATCCGCAGCCAAGAACGTGCGGCCAAATCCACCTTGCCCCAGTTGACTCAGGACTCGGTAGCGTCCGCCAACCGTTTGTGGCAGCGGTTCACTGGGTTCTGTGGCGATGTCAGAAATGGCGGTGGTTTTGGGCTCGGTGCCAGTCGGTGTTTGCGTTTCTTGCGTTTCTGTGGTTGGGGG
>NZ_JACOMP010000200.1:0-10732 GCF_014466085.1 Thermosynechococcus sp. OHK43 | reverse complement strand
TCTATCTGCTGGTGGCCTTGGCGGCAGTACTCCCGGTGGGGCTCAGTAGTGGTGAGCGATTCCTGCTGATTACAGTGATCACGTCCTTTGTGAGCTGGGCAGGGCTAGCGCGAGTCATTCGTGGTCAGGTTCTAGGCATTAGGGAAATGGCCTTTGTCCAAGCGGCACAGGTCATGGGGGGGCGATCGCTCTACATTATTGTGCGGCACATTATTCCCCAAACAGCGACCTACGTGATTATTGCGGCAACGCTCTCGATTCCCAGCTTTATTGTGGCGGAATCGGTGCTCAGTCTCATTGGCTTGGGGATCCAACAGCCGGATCCCTCCTGGGGGAATATGCTTTCCTTGGCAACCAATGCCTCAATCTTGGTCTTACAGCCCTGGTTGGTCTGGGCGCCGGCCACACTGATTGTGCTTACGGTGCTGTGTTTCAACATTGTCGGCGATGGCCTGCGGGATGCCCTTGATCCCAAGCGGATACAAAAATAGCCAAAGCCCTTGGGATACACTAGGGGGAGATTCTTAGAATTAGGCTATGAGTGGCGATCGCCAGCCCTATCAAATTCTGGTTATTGATGATGATCCCACCACCCGATTCCTGTTGCGGAAAATCCTAAGGGATTTGGGCTATCAGGTATCCGTTGCCAGTCATGGCCGCGAGGGGATTGCGATCGCCACCGCCGAGAAACCCGCCTTGATTATCTGCGACTGGATGATGCCCGAACTGGACGGCCTAGAGGTGTGCCGTCACATCAAGCAGGATCAGGAACTCTCCCGCAGTTTTTTTATTCTACTCACGGCCAAAGGGGAACTGGAGGATCGCATTCAAGGCTTGGATGCTGGTGCCGATGAATTCTTGTCAAAGCCCATTGACCCTAACGAACTGCGAGCACGAATTCAGGCGGGTCTGCGCCTCTATCAACTGAGTCAGGACCTGCTTAAGCAAAAACAACTCCTTGAGGCTGAGCTTCACGAGGCTGCTGATTATGTGCGGTCGCTCCTGCCGGCTCCCCAAGAAGCTCCCTGCAAAATTAACTACTACTTCTTGCCTTCCAGTCAGTTGGGGGGCGATTGCTTTGACTTTTGCTGGGTGGGCGATCGCTATTTAGTGCTCCACATTCTCGATGTTTCAGGCCATGGCTTGGGGGCGGCTCTGCCTTCGGTCTCCGTTTTGAATCTGTTGCGGAGCACAACGCGGGAGCAAACCAGCGGCACGTTTGATTTCCTCCAACCTGCCCAAGTTCTTGAAGCCCTCAACAATGGCTTTCAAATGACGGCTCAGCACGAAAAGTATTTCACGATTTGGTACGGCGTGTACGATCGCCAAACGCGGCAGTTGACCTATGCCAGTGGTGGACACCCGCCGGCACTCCTCCTCACCCCTGAGGCTGATCAATGGCGAGCTACCCTCCTCAAGACCCCGGGCATTCCCATTGGTATGTTTGCTGACATGGTCTTTACCCAAGCCACGATTGAAGTCTCCCCTTCGGCAGTTCTCTATCTCTTTAGTGACGGCGTCTATGAGTTTGAAACAACCGACAATCAGGTTTGGGGTCTGGAAGCCTTTAGGGAATTACTGATTGCTGCCCATACCCAAAACCCTGTGCCCCCATTGTCCCAGTTGATTTCCCAGGTGCAAAGGCATGCAGCGCCCGCTGCCTTTGGCAGCGATGATGTTTCACTGGTGCAAGTGGCGTTCTCCCACCCCTAACTGGGGGCTCCAGATTGCATAATACGGCATCTTCTGTGCAATATCCTAAGCAGTAGCGGAGTGAAGGTGAGCTATGGGCGGATGGGAGTTTTTATTGCAAAAGGAGGGCGATCGTGCTTGGTTGCCCCTAGAGCCACCCTCGGCGGAAGTTTTGGAGGGCAGTTACCGCTTGATGGCGCGCTGTCCTGTTCCCGAAACCTCTGTGGAAGTGCAAATTACCCATCTTTACGATGATCAGGGGGTGTCCAAGCAACGCTATCAACGCCGCACCCACCGCAGCAGTTCCACAGGACTCATGGGTATTCTGCCCTTTACGTATTTGCAGCCGGGGCGTTGGGAGTTTCGATGCCGTGTGGCGCGAGAGGGGGTGCTGGATTCAGAGGTGTTTGCGATCGCCCTTGATGTCCTTGCCCAAAGCGAAGCATGGGACTTGCCCACACCAGAAACCTTGCCTGCGGTTCCAGAGCAGCCAGTTAAAGCCGCCGACCCCCCTCAGCCCCAAGAACCCTCCCCTGCGCAGTTGCCCACGACGCTGATTGAGCTGCCCCAAAGTGCCTACACAATCTTTGCCGATGAAACGTTGGTTTTGGAAGGCACAGTTGCCGTTCCCGGTACAGTGGTGATTCGCTTGCGCAATCCCGTCACCCGCGATGTGGTACAGGAGCACTCAGTGCCAGCGATCGCCCGCGAGGGAAAATGGGGGTTTCAGTGTACACTCACCCCCTTGGCGGATTATCCAGTCATGGTGGGGGAAGCCCGCCTCCTACCCAACAAACCCCTAGAACACAGCGATCTTCGCCAAGTCCAAGCCTTTATGGTCACGGTGCTCCCGGCACCCGAGATCCCTGCCGTCTCTGCGCCGCCCCAACCCTCCCCCCCGAAGCGTAAAACGCCCACTGGCCCGCAGTTGCCCATCTTGGGGGATACGGCCCTCCAACCTGTGCCGGTGAGCGGTTTTTCCCTACCGCCCCAACTGAAGCCTGTGAAAGCGCCCGTTGTTGTGGATTTGCCCAGCTTTTGCCAGCCCTTGTCTGCGGTTACTGTATCACCGCCTCGCGATTTGCCCATTGATCGCCAAAAGCGATTTTGGTCGCGATTGCAGCAGTTGGCTGAGTTAGCGCCCCCCCTTGAAACCACACCCCCAGTATCGACAAATCCTGAGAGTACCTATGTATTGACCCCACCCCAGCTCCTGCTGTCACCGGAGCCACTGGTATCGCCGCTGCACCTGAAGGTGAATTTGCCTGCAACACAACGGGGTTGCTCCGTCAAAGTGTGGATCACCAATGGCGAAACAGGGGAGTTAATCGCTGGCCCCCGCTGGCTAGTGGAGTTTGACTTTTATCCCTATGGGGATTACTGGCAAACTGTCCTTCACATTGACGTGCCTTCTAGGGTCTATTCCATTGCCCTGATGGCGATCGCCATTGACCCCAAAACAGGCGCGGAAAGCCCCACTGTGGCTCTGCAGCGACAGTTACAAACTCCCTAGCTTTCGGGTTCCGGTTGCGTTTCCGCCCGCTCAAAGGCTGGACAATAGCCCTCCGGTGCCACTTTGAAGTTGTAGAGGGCAGAGGCTTCGTTCCAGCAGCGTTGACCGCGATAAAACTGACAGTTAAAGCAACTGGGCTGGTCGGGCAGGATTAGGGCTGAAGTACCACCGAGTACTTCTTTGGGAGTCATGCCGCGAATCAGTAATTGCTCCCCTTGCCAAGAGGCCAGAACAAAACCGGTATCTGCCAGCCGTCGCCAGCGCGGATCGGTGGTAATAGAAGCTGGTAGGTGAATCATGACTTCATGATTCCACTCACTCACCTCTCCCTCATAGGCCAGTTGCACCAATGAACTGGGCGTCGAAAGGGTCAATTGGCCAATGGGAAATTGAATCGTTGAGCCACTGGTGGGGGTGTGCAGATGGTAGCGGTTACTCAATTCATTCAGGCTAGCCAAGTCCGCAAGGTAGTTGGGATTGCCGTGGATCAGCACCACATGCTGCGGTCGGATATTGTGAATCAGTTGAGTTGTTGCAGGACCATCAGCATGGAGGGAGAGTAAAAACGTATCCACCTCCACATTGGGTAAGTCTCCAAACTCAGGATAGCCTTCCCGTACGGGTTGACCATAGCGTAAACGTGGATAGAGCACTAGCCAAGGTCGTCCCCCTTGGGTCACGTAGGGGCGCAGGTCTTGATCCTCCTCCACAAGAATAATGGTAGGGACTTCACCTCGAATTTGCGCCAAATTCCTCAAGGGCTGCACTTGGGGTTTGACCCGCTGATCCCAAAAGAGGGACTGGTGGTGGGCAAAGTTTTGAATGGCGGTGGGTAAATGGGGCAAAACCGTGAGGTAGGCATCGCAACCGCGGGCGATCGCTGGCCCCACCCAAATCTGAATCGGCTGTCCTGTAAAGAGATGATGACTGCGCAGGAGGATGAGAATTTCTTGGGCAGTACCGAGGGGAGGCAGGGGAAGCAATAGATTATAGCCCTGGTCAATCGCTGTGCGGATGCGCTCCGCCAATTGGTTTTCCTGTTGCCGGCGGTGGGGGTGTCGCGCTGTGCCCAAGCTGCCCTCAATGATGAGCACATCCGGTTGCAATCCCCGTAGATCCGCAAGGGGTAGTCCTTCCGTAAAGCGAGTATGGGACAGGAAAAAATCCCCCGTATAAACCACGCTCAGGGGCGGTTGCTCTGGGTCTGGATCGTGATAGGTGAGGACAAAAACCGCTGCCCCCGGCAGATGCCCCGCAGGAAAGAGTTCAGCCGTTAGGCCATCGCCAAACTCCACGGGCGATCGCCAAGGTAAGGCACGGCAAAAGGGAGGCACCGTTTCATCTGGCCAATTCAGGGGCAACAGTTGCGTTGTCACTTCACTGGCATAGATCGGAATATGGGGGAAACGGCGATGGAGTGCCAACAAACTGCGGGCATGATCCGCGTGGGCATGGCTACAGAGCACTAGATCAAAGGGATGCTGTTCAATCTCAGCAAGGGGCAGGACATCAAGAGACGGCACACCGCAGTCCAGCAAAATTCGATAGGTGCCAATTCCTAAGCCAATGCACACCCCCTCCTCAGCGTGACCCACCCCATAGTTGAGGCACTCGATCATGAATGGCGATCAGTCACCCTCCCTAGTTAGATTTAATGAGCAGAACCGTTGCCGTGGTACTGATCCGTGTCGTAGAAGCCATTGCGGGTGCCAAAAAACAAACACAACAGAATAAATACAGGCGTCATGGCCAGCAGAATGGGCTTTACGCTAATCACAGCATCCATAGTTCACGCCTCGCTATAGTCAAGTAAATAGTCAAGTAAGCCTCTTCTGGTACTCAGTGTATCGCGGATCATTTGCGGGGACTTGCTGATTTTCTCTCCTCAAAGTAACGGAGTTGTCGCCAGCCAACAAAATTCGCGTAGGACTGGCGATCGCCCATACATTCCGCCACGTGCTCGAGGGGAGAGAGGTGCTTCGGTTCTGCTCCCGCCAAGCGCTCATAGAGGGCAAGATCAGAGGCAGGGTCACTGCGTTGACCATCCCGCAGATAGTAGGACACCCGTGCACAACGGGCCACAGACATATACTTGCACTCCTCGAGACTATATTGCTGGCGCTCAGTCGGATCGATGTAGGGTAGGTGCCAATCTCCCACAGCCACAGGAGTGGGTTCATGGGTCTCCAGCAAATGCTGAATCAGCTTGGCCAAGGCCTGCATTTCTGGCTGGGCATCGGGGTGATTGCGCAGGCGCAGAAAGTTATCCCACTCGGTACTGCTGACAACCGTTTGCATCCACATCCACGGTTCAAGCATGCGGTTGACCACTTGCTTATGAATTCCCAGCTCATGGAGCTGGCGTGCCCCCTCAAGAACTGCGAGGCGAGTTTTCAGCCAGATTTCCTTTGCCGCCTCCTTTTGTTCACTTTCTTCACGCGCCTGCATCCCTCGCTGGTTTTTTCCCCAATGGTAGGGGATGACTGGGTTCTGTTCCACTTGTGCCATCATTTTAGCCACGGGAACGGCTCGCGAACTGGCGGAATTGCGAGAAAACACGCGATGGGTGAGGAGTTCACTATGGATAAAGCGCGGATACGTCAGTTGAAGCGTCACCAAGCGCACCCCTGCTGGCGAAATTGAATCGGCAATTACACGCCCATCTTGCATCTTTGTCTCTTCTGAATCTCTGCCTTTTCTAGGCTAGTGTAAGGGGAACACCATCCGCTATTTTGCAGAACCTGACTTAGGAAGGTTAATCGGTGCTGTCCTAGCAGCAGCTCGTGGCACAGGGGCTGCCCTGCGGCAGCGGTTGGCCGGTCAATAAGCTGTTCAAGACCGCTTACTCACTGCGAGGCAGTAATAAACTTTTGCTAAATCATTTGGCGCCACTCTTAGAGATGTTATGCTTTTTGTAGAATTTTTCTGGGGGTTTCCAGCTCAATTCATTCACTAAAAGCTAAAGAAACTAACTCCAGCTTTTATCAGTGCGAAACTTCTATGCAAATTACAAGTCAAGTTCCCTGTGTTCCCGAGTCTCTCAAGCCCTACGTCCAGATGGATGGCTGGGGTGAGGTTCCTGTGGTGCTTGGACATGGCTTTGGTACTGATAAAAGCGCTTGGGACTATTTAAACCCTTTCTTCCCTAAGGGCTTCACCTATATCCGCTATGATCTTGCAGGCTGTGGCTCCGATGAGGATACGCAACACCGCTATGATGTCCAAAGACACAGCCATTTGTATGGCTATGCCGATGATCTCATTGAATTGCTGGATAATCTTGGCGTTCAATCTTGCATCTATGTTGGGCACTCGGTCAGTTGCATGATCGGTGCCATTGCCGCGATCGCCAGACCGGACCTATTTCGACGACACATCTGGATTGGTCCCTCCCCTTGCTATCTCAAGGATGAGAACTATCCTGGCACCCTAACCCTCGCCGACCTACAGGCCATTTATGAGGCAATGGTGACGAACTATCAAGCATGGGCTGCGGGTTTTGCCCCACTCATGTTTGGGGTGAAGGAGGAGCACCAGCTAGCTGACTTTTCTAAGACCCTCTTTCGATTGCAGCCAGGGATTGCCCTGCGCACTCTCCGGATGATTTTTGACTCCGATACCCGCTCCTTTGTCGGCAAGGTACAGCAGCCTGTACACCTGATTTTTAACCGCAATGACTTCGTAGTTTCCCAAGGGGTCGCCCTGTGGTTACATGCCACCCTGCCCCACAGTACCCTTGATTGGATCGACGCTCAAGGCCATCTTCCCCACATGACCCATCCCACAGCCGTTGGTTCTTTACTCAAAAAATACATAAGCATATAAATGCACAATCTATTCTGGTTAGGGCATGCTAAAAAAAGTGCAGGAACACCTACCCCGCCAGCTTCTTCCCGCGCCCGATACTATCACAGCATTTTGTCATCTAATCGCAAATTGGTCGCAATCTGAGCTTGTTCTCGCCCTAACGATTGATCAGCAAGGCAATTGCGCACAAATTATCACCACAACCAGCACTACCAAATTTCCCAATCTGCAAATCATCGGGCCGTGGCGAGATTTGGTCCAGGGAGCTGTTATTGATGTTTTGCCTTTTCTCAAACTGCCCTCTATTTTTTTCTGTCTTTTAAATAAGGTTGAGCGAATTGTCTACATCCCCTGCGGTGACCCAGAGGATTGTTGCCAGGGGTTGCTACTGGTGAATCCCGTCGAAGGCCCGCTGCGGCAACTCGCAGAACAGAAAGGCTACATTGCGGCTCTGTACCGCCAACTGTTGATCCATCATCGTCAAAGTCAAAATAGCTTCATCTTTGAAGTGCAATTCCAAGATATTTTCGACACAGTGCCGCTGGGCTTGGTTTTAATCAAAGGGGATGGCTCTACAGCAATGGTCAATTCCTACGCTGCTCAATGGCTGCAACTGCCAGCGGGCAGCCATCCAGTTCAGATCGTTGCCGAGCACATGAAACAGGCGCGGGAGCGATGCGATAACCGCGATGAGCTAGCCAACATTTTTCAAGGGCTGGCTGCTAATGGCAACTTCAGTGCGCAGGGGGAGTGTCGGATGGGTGAGAAAACATTTCTCATTGATACCCACCCGGTGCGTGGCGATAGTCGCCTAGGGCGCGTGTGGATCTTTTCTGACATCAGTGATATGCGGCAGCGGGAGCAAGCACTTTTGGCTTTGGCTTGGTTAGATCCCCTCACTGGCGCTTTCAATCGTCGCTTTCTGTTGAGTCGAGTTGAGGCTTATGAATCCCAGGCCGCTACGGGAGAAGCCCTGCTCACGGTCATGATTTTTGACATTGATCA
Source organism: Thermosynechococcus sp. OHK43 (assembly GCF_014466085.1). Taxonomy (NCBI): domain Bacteria; kingdom Bacillati; phylum Cyanobacteriota; class Cyanophyceae; order Acaryochloridales; family Thermosynechococcaceae; genus Thermosynechococcus; species Thermosynechococcus sp. OHK43. Next base: position 2,715 of record NZ_JACOMP010000200.1, on the reverse strand, counting down.
CTTTAAGCGCATTAACGATACCTATGGTCACGATCAGGGGGATGTGGTTCTGCGCACCTTGGCGGCAAGGGCAAAGCAGGTGTTAGAAGACCGCAAAGAGGGCATTTTGGTCCGCTGGGGAGGCGAGGAATTTGTCCTGTTGTTTTTTGTTGCCTACGAAGAGGAGGCGAGAGCAACGGCCGAGGAACTGTGCTCAGTCGTGAGAAGCCAGCCCGTGGAACTCGCAGATCAGCAGTTTTTATCTGTGACAATTAGTTTGGGTGTCACTCTGTTTAGAATGGGGGAACAGGTGCTCAGTGACTCAATTCCTCGTGCTGATCAAGCTTTGTATCAGGCGAAACATGGGGGGCGCGATCGCTGGGTGTGGGCATAGACCCCATTGCTTTTGGGAAGCAGTTCGACCGCTGGGAAACGATGTTAAAGTAGCGGTGTCTAAAAAGATGACTTTTACAGTAATTGGCTACAGTAATTGACTAGGGTAATTGACCTGCCATGACCTCCCCACGCTTTAGTTTTAGTGGCTTGGCGGTAACCCGCCACATCGGCACTCTGATGCTGACCCTCACAGTCGTGGTTTTGGCGGTCTTTACCCTTCTGCGTCTGCAAGTGGATCTACTGCCGGGGATTACCTACCCGCGCATTGGTGTACGGCTGAATATTCCGGGGGTGATACCTAGTGTTGCTGTTGAGGAGGTGACCAAGCCCCTTGAGGAAGCCCTGAGTCGCACGGAGGGGGTGGTGCAGGTCTATTCCCAAACCCGTGAAGGGCAAGTCAGTATTGACCTATTTTTTGAGCCCGGTGGCGATGTTGATCAGGCCCTCAATGAGGTCACCGCTGCCTTTAACCGTGCCCGCAGTACCTTGCCCGATATTATTGAGTCGCCGCGACTGTTTAAGTTTGATCCATCGCAATTGCCAGTTTATGAGTTTGCACTGACCTCAGAAACCCTTAGTGGCCGCGAGTTACGAGTCTTTGCCGATGAGGATTTGGAGCGCGAACTCAGTATCGTCCCTGGTGTGGCAGGGGTGGATGTCTCTGGGGGGACGACCGAAGAAGTACGAATTCTTGTGGATCTGGATCGATTGCAGGCCACAGGGGTGGGGTTAAACCAAATTTTAACGGCGCTGAGCGATCGCAACCAAGATGTCTCAGGCGGACGTATTCGCGGCCAAAGCGCAGAACCTTTAACGCGAACAGTGGGGCGCTTTCGTAATCTCAGTGAAATTGAGGATGTGGTGCTGACAGGCACCAATGGTCAGCGGGTCTATCTGCGGGATGTGGCACAAGTTGTCGATGGCAGTGCCGAACAACGGGTATTTGTGACACTCAATGGCCAACCCGCGGTTAAAATCAGCATTTTCAAGCAACCGGCAGCCAATACAGTGGAAGTGGCCGATGGGATCAAGCGACGTTTAGCGGCGCTACAGGCAGCCAATCTCGTCCCCCGCGATGCGCGGATTATTCCTGTCCTTGATGAGTCGGTTTATATCCGCAACGCCTTGAACAATGTGATCACTGCAGGTCTGACGGGAACCCTCTTGGCGGCGATCGCTGTGCTGCTGTTTCTTGGTTCGGTACGGCAAACCCTGATTATTTTGCTGGCCATTCCCCTGTCCACGATGGCGGCGATACTGCTGATGGGGCTATTTAATTTCTCTCTGAATGTTTTTAGCTTGGGTGGCCTGGCGCTCGGGGTTGGCATCGTCGTGGATAACGCCATTGTGATGTTAGAAACTTTGGCGGAGATTGACCCTCAGCACATGATCCAAGAACAGTACCTTGAGGAGGTGAAACGGCGTAGCCAAGGTATTGAATCAGCGCTTGTAGCATCTACCCTCACTAACTTGGTTGCTATTTTGCCTTTTTTGTTGTTGGGGGGCTTGATTGCACTGCTCTTTAATGAGTTGATTCTAACGATTAGTTTTGCCGTTGCCGCATCGCTGCTGGTGGCACTCACGGTGGTGCCGGCCTTAGCCTCCCGCCTTTTGGGGGTACGGGTGCAAAATCGCCTACGGCAGGTGGCCTTTATTCGCCTTTTTAATGAAAAGTTCCTCTGGCTGAGGGGACGCTATGAATGGGCCTTGGGGCAAGTGCTACGGGCACGCTGGCTAGTGGTTGGGCTGGCGATCGCCCTCTTGGGCGGTGGCAGTTGGCTCCTCAGCCAGCAAATTCCCCAAGAGTTGCTACCACGGATTAATACTGGTCAAGTCAACCTGAGCGCCATTTTTGCGCCCGGAACACCCCTGCCCCAGAGTCGCCGTGTCATGGCGGCAGTGGATGAGGTGCTGATGGCCCAACCCGGCACAGAGGCAGTCTTTACCACAACGGGTGGCGCCCTCCTTGGCACGAATACGATTGCCAATCCGTTGCGGGCAAATAGCAACATTATTCTGCGGCGGGGTGTTAAGGTGGATCGCTATATCACAGTAGCCACACAAGCCCTTGATCAGCTCAACCTGGTGGGAGTGCGGCTGCGTCTGAGCCCTGGCCAGGTGCGTGGCATTATTCTCACCAACTCACCCGTGCGCGGCGCAGATCTGGACGTAATCCTACGGGGCAACGATGAAGACACCCTGAGCCGCTTTGGTCGCCAAGTCCTGCGAGTCCTTGATGAAAAGGCCACATTAGTGCGCTTTCGTCCCGATGCCGATCCTCCCCAACCCGAAATTCAAATTTTGCCGGATTGGGAGCGGGTCGGCGAACTAGGGCTGAAT
>NZ_JACOMP010000199.1:0-24615 GCF_014466085.1 Thermosynechococcus sp. OHK43 | reverse complement strand
TACTGGCGGCCCTTCAAAAGCCTCTCGGGGGGTGAGCAAATGTGTGCTGCCCTTGCGGTGCGCCTTGCCCTGCTACGGGTACTCGTGAACACCGACATTGCCTTTTTTGATGAGCCAACCACCAATATGGATCAAGTGCGCCGCCAACAACTGGCGGAGAGCCTCAGCAACCTCAAAAGTTTTCATCAACTTTTTGTCATTAGCCACGATGAAACCTTTGAAGCCCTCACCGAGCACACGATCCACCTGGAGCGATCGCGCCTTTAGGCGTAAGCGGTGTGGAGTGCCCACCAAATCAGTGCTGCAATAAAGCCAAGAATCAAAACAGCAGAAATCGCGATCATCGCCGGGCTGTCGGCACCATCAAACTTCATAATGCCGCGATTAAAATCCGTGGCCATAGGAATAAACTCCAAGCACCATTGAATCCACAGTAACCAAATTAATTTTAGGCTGCTTTTCTGGGAGTGGGCCTCAGGATAACGAGTTGTTACGATTGATGGCAGTCCGCGACAGACTCCCAACGCTCACCGCTGCCCGATGGGCCGGCTGTGCAACGGTAGAGGGTGGGGCTCCCGCCTAGGAGCTAACCTGTTGCAGTAGCCACAGCCAAGTCCCCAAGAGCCAACGCAAGCCTTGCCAGCGGCGCGATCGCCCCAAGGCAACCACCTCTGGTAGATTCAAAAGCTGGTACACCGCCTGTGCCCGTTGCCACTGCCGTCGGCGCAAAAATCGCCATGTTCCGGCCAAGATAAACTGGTGAAAAAAGTCACACTGGCACTGCCGTAGTTCCGCTGGTGAGAGAATGGATAAATCAGCGGCGGCGGCAAAAATACGCCCTAAAGTGGCCAAGGTCTGGGCCTGGAACATTCCCATCGTCAGGGCTTGATCGTGGATCGTGTAGGCGGCGGTGGCGCAAGGAACGGTGTAAACACCCTTTTGGGCAAAGAATCATAGCCACTGGTAGAGGTCTGTGGCTTCGCCGTAGGCGGGATCAAAATCGCCGACCTCGTCTAGGAGCGATCGCCGCCAGATCAAGGCTGGAAACCGCACAAATGAGGAATGACGCAGCAATTGCCTGAGGGCTTGAGCCGGAGGGAGCCATCCTTGCCGGCGGGGTATCTGCCGTCGCCAACAGCGCTGATGGGAATCTACCAGATGCACCCCAAAGAGAAAGACATCAAACTGGCTACCGTACTTCCTGAGGGTTGCTAGAATCGTCGTAATTCCTTGGGGTAGTAGGTAATCATCATCGTGCAACAGCAGGATAAACTCCCCAGCGGCCTTGGCTAAACTCGCATTCCAGTTGGCCACCATTCCTAGGCGTTGGGCATTGTGCTGGTAGTGCCAGTGGCCTAACCAGGGAGCGAGCAAGTCGTGTACTGCTGTTGGCGTGGCAGAATCATCGGTAATGATGATTTCCACTTGATCGTGGTACTCACGGGGCAGCGCTGCCACCACTGAGCGCACCCCTTCCACCAGTCCTTGGGGGCGGTTATAGGCGGGAATGCAAACACTCAAGAGTGGGAGTTTGCGCCATTTTGGCGAACTTGCACCGTCTGTTGCATAATCCATCGGGAGAGTGCGTTAACTCAAACAACTCTAGGGCACTGTTTTCGGAGCGATTGCTATGACTTCTGCCACCGTCGATCGCCAGCGTTTGCAAGCGGCTTTGGCTTGCCTTCACCTTAGTTTAGAGGCAGAACTCACCCAATATCGCTGCCATCGCATGGTGCAAGCCCATTCCCCCTTTGAGGCGCTGCCTGTTGACCCATCTGCGATCCCCCCCCAACCGAGTGTTCCCCCGACCGCTGCCCCAGAACCTGTTGCCCCAACCGCTCCTCCCGTCATCGGTTCTTTAGCTCCGACTCCTGAAACAGCACCGGCCACCGATGAACACACCAATGAGGGACTTGCGGATCCATTTTTTGAGTTTGATCCCACAGATTTAGCAAAACTGTTACCCCAGTCTTATTCGAGTGATCCCCCTGCCCCCCAAACGCCAACCCCAACAAAGCGCCCCTTTGCCTCCACCCGTGAGCTGCTCAAGCAGGCACGCAAAAATCAACAGCGTCCTTGGTTGCAGCGGCGCGAAAGCAATAGTCAACATCTTGTGCAACGCTGGTTAGTTGTTGTTGGCATTCTTGCCGGGTTAGGTGGCGCAGCCCTGTGGTGGTTCAACCGCCAATTCGCTCCCGTTGCCACTGAATCACCTGTCTCCATACCTTCAACCCCAAAAGCAGAATCACCCACGCCCCCCGTCGGTCCTGATATGACTGCACGGGAATTTCCCGATGTCAACCGCAGCACCCTTGCTCAATTGGAACCTGCGGCCACTCCAGCTCCGAGTGCATTACCCACTCCTGCGACCAGCCCAACCTCATCTGAACCTGAACAGAGGACACAGCTCTTTATCGAAAAAACCAATGGTCGCTACTATGTGCTGGCTCCCTACAAGGCACCGGCGGATTTAGAAAAGGCCCAAGCCGTCGTACCCGATGCCTTTTTAGTGGGGAATGGCGATCAAACCAAGATTCAACTGGGGATGTTTGTGGAGGAGGCCTCGGCCCAAGCAATGGTCAACCAGTTGCGCGATCGCCTCTAGGGAAGAAGCCAGCGATCGCTGGGATGGCCATATCGTTCCTGCCACTGTAACCAAGTGACATTTTCCCCCTCTAGGCGAAAGGGGTAGGGAGCGTCAGTCCACCAGTGGTTATCCTCCAGTCTTAGTGTCTGCAGGAAGGCTTCCCCCTTGAGGGTTGTCAGGAGCAGCTCTTGGTGGCTGCCAATCCAATTCCCTTCTAGGTGCCAATCTTGAGACGTAATCGTGACCTCCTCACCAGTTTCGGGTAGGGTGACGGTTCGGGGCGAAGGATCGCGGACGCCAATTTGTGCCCCTTGGTTTTCCCAAATCCAGTTGCGGCGCAGGGTCACATGGGCAGCCGCCCAGCCAAAAATGCCGGGAGTTTGCAGATAGTTGGGGGCGATGCTGTAGTTATAGGCAATTAAGGAATCTTCAATTGTGACGGGCCCCGTGCCCGCCTCTAGGAAAAGACCAACCACGGCATTACCGACAAATTGCGATCGCCGAATCTCGACGTTTTGATTATCGGTGTCAAGCCACAGACCGGCTGCTTGATTCCCAATGGCGCGGTAGCGATCAAAGACGGCGCCGCGCAGATGAAAGTACTTCTCCCCCGCATCCCAATCGTAAAAGCCTGCCCATCCCCCCCGCCAATTATTCCCGTGGACAAGCACCTGTTGGGCTGTGAAGTCCCGCAAGCGAACCCCCGCCATGCCCCGCCAGCCATTTTGCAGAAACTGCGTTCGCTCCACCCGCAGGCGATCGCTCCGATGACTTTCGAGGCCGCCCCAATTATTTGCCCAAAAAGTACAGTCTTTGACCTCGATGTCATGGCTGCGTTCAATGCGCACCGCCTGGGTAAATGTGCCGCCATAGTGTTCAAAGCGTAGCCCCACCAAACTGATCAAACCACTGTCTAAAATTCGTAAAGCCTCACGGTGAACAGCTACTTCTAATTCACTGGGTGAGACGCCCGCAGGCAATGCCACATACAGTTGCTGCTCTGGATCATCCACGTAGAAATCATTGCCCTGCAACTCTAGGAAGGAGAGCCGCTGCCGCAGGGGAGTATCTTGCCACCACACCAGCTCGCCCCGCTGCGCCACAGGGGGTAACTCAATGTGAAATGCCGTCCATGGATTACCCGAAAAGCCCCAAGCCAAGGTCCAAGGGTGACGGTAAATGGTGAAGTTCGGAGTACTAGAGACCACTTGCCAATCTGACCATCGTTGACTGCCGCGCAAAATCACGCGATCGCCCGCCTTAGCCAGCAGTCGAAGGGGCGTCTGCCGATGACGAATTGTTCCTAGGGCCTCCCGATAAATCCCGCCATGAATGTAAATCTCTGTGGGGCGATCGTGGGCCTGGGCCCACGCCAAGGCAGCACCAATGGTGCGAAAAGGAGTTGTTGGCATTCCCGTGCCAGCATCACTGGCTTGGGGATCGGCTGGATTGACTTCTAGGGTTAGGGCTGCGGCCGAAATTGCCGCAATTTTGGGTTGCCCAATCAAGAATAAGACCATCACCAGCACAATGCACAGCAGAGATTGCCCCTTCATCGCCGCAGCGGACGGGCTAAATAGGGCACCCACAGGGCGATCGCTGCCACAAAGATCAGCAGCAAGCCAAGGGGCATCTCAATGGATTGCCAAAATAAAAATTTTAGGGACACCGCTTTTGCGTTCTGTACTGAAAAGAGGGCGATCGCCCCACTGCTGATCATCCAGAGTAAAAAGAGCAAAAAGCGACGCATTTATTTTTTTCTCTCAGCTTGTTCTGCTTGGCGAATCATCTCCTCCGTCTTATGGTAGCGGTTATAGGTGGAAAACCCCGTAAAGATTCCCTTGAGAAAGCCATTCAATTGCTCGCGGGTACTGGCACTCGCTGTGCTCAAAGGTGCTGGCAAAAAGCGATCGCCAAAACCAACAAAGACCAAACCAACCACCAGTAGGGGCAAAATCACGTCTTTGACACGCATAGGGCAAACCTCCACAGGTCATGAGGGAATTGCGAGGACGCGCTAACAGGGAAAAAAGATAACTAGTAGTTCTAGTAGTTCCTAATGTGCCGCAGGACTGGCAATCATTTTCAGCCTATGCAAAACCTGGCGATCGCGGTTGGGAAACGTTCATAACAAGAATTGTCAATAAAAATATCAATAAAAATAAATCGTGAAAATACCCATTAAATCTTTGGGAAGGTTGTTGCTACTATAGTAGGCAAGTCATCCAGACCCCAAGACGCCCTATGGTCAACACATCCCCCTCTTCCTCTCGCAAAGCCCTTACCGTGCGGGGTAGAGCCGCTAGCCCCACAGAACGTGCCATTGTTGCCTCCGGTTACGCCAGTATCGATCAAGTGCGGGAAGCCATGAACACCGCCCGCAAAACCGGCAAGTCCCTAGTAGCCGTGTTGCAGGAGATTACAGGCAACACCATGCCCCCCGATGTGTTACGCCAGTACCACAAACAACAGCTTTTTGAGCTGAAAGTGATCTATGGGGTTGATTGCCTCGATCCCGAACTGAATCGTTTCCCCACCGAGCAAATCGAGGAATTGATCAACACGATTGTACCGATTGATACCTGCCGCACCTACCAAGTCATCCCCATTGCCAAGCACCTTGATGCCGACCCCCCCTATCTATTGGTGGCGATGGTAGATCCCGACAACCTCCAAGCTATTGACAACCTCACCCGTCTGCTGCGGAGTCACAACCTCACGCTCAAGCGGATGGTGATCACCCTAGAGGACTACCAGCGCCTCATTGATCCGATTCTCAATAAACAGGTAGCAGAAACCACCGCCAGCAGAAATGCCCCCGCGGCGATCGGTGAAATCAACATCGAAGAAGACATTGAAGCCATGGGTGGCCTTGAAGAGATTGAAGGGGAGCAGGAGGTTGACCTAGCCGAAGCCCTAAGGGGGGCAGAGGACGCGCCGATTATTGCCCTTGTGAACAAAATCCTAGCCAAAGCCCTCACCGAAGGGGTGTCTGACATCCACGTAGAACCCCAGGAAGAATACCTACGGATTCGTTTCCGCAAAGATGGGGTGCTGCACCAAGCCTTTGACCCCCTGCCGAAGAAAATCGTGCCAGCGGTGGTTTCTCGCTTCAAAATCCTGGCTGACCTCGACATTGCCGAGCGGCGTGCCCCCCAAGATGGCCGCATTCGCAAAATGTTCCAGGGGCGACGTGTAGACTTCCGGGTGAACACCCTACCCAGCCGCTGGGGCGAAAAAGTCTGTTTGCGGATCCTTGATAATTCCGCTACCCAGTTAGGCCTCGATAAACTCATCACCGACCCAGAGAGTCTGGCCATTGTCCGGGAAATGACGAAGCGCCCCTTTGGCTTGATCCTAGTGACCGGTCCCACGGGTTCAGGGAAAACGACAACCCTCTACTCTGCCCTTGCCGAGTGCAATAGCCCCGGCGTCAATATCAGTACTGCGGAAGACCCGATTGAATACACCCTACCCGGCTTGACGCAGGTGCAGGTTATTCGGGAAAAAGGGATGGACTTTGCCTCAATTCTGCGCGCCTTTCTCCGCCAAGACCCGGATGTGATTCTGGTGGGGGAAACCCGCGATAAAGAAACAGCAAAAACCGCTATTGAGGCTGCCTTGACCGGTCACTTGGTGTTAACCACCCTGCACACCAACGACGCAGCCAGTGCGGTTGCTCGTCTCTCGGAAATGGGGGTGGAACCCTTCATGGTCTCCGCTTCCTTAATCGGTGTTGTTGCCCAGCGCCTCATGCGACGGGTATGTAGTGAGTGTCGCATTCCCTATACGCCCACCCGCGAGGAACTGGCACGCTTTGGCTTGTCCGCCTCCAAAGATGTCAACCTCACCCTCTACAAAGCCAATAAACTCACACCCGAGCAGATTCAAGCGGCCAAAGCCAGTGGCCAGCCCATCTGTAGTAAATGTGGTGGTGTAGGCTACAAAGGCCGTGTTGGTGTATACGAAATCATGCGGGTGACCGAACGGCTACAAGGCCTGATTACACAAGGTGCCCCCACCGAGCAAATTAAAGAAGCTGCCGTCGAAGAGGGGATGAAAACCCTATTGGCCTACAGCTTGGAGCTTGTTAAACAAGGACTGACGACCCTTGAGGAGGTGGAGCGGGTTACCTTTACAGACACCGGGCTAGAGGCAGAGCTGAAAGCCAAGCGGAAGAGCTCGCTGACCTGTCGCGGTTGTGGCGCTGAACTGGCGCCTGAGTGGCTGGATTGTCCCTATTGCATGACTCCCCGCTTTGTGGATTAAACCAGCAGTGAAGTAGCAGGAAACTAAAGCTAGACAACCTTTTAACGACCAAACGAGGAGCACCCTATGGAGTTGATGATTGAGGATCTCATGGAGCAGGTCGTGGCCAACGGTGGTTCAGACTTGCACATTTCAGCAGGTATCCCCCCCTACGTGCGCATCAGCGGTAAATTAACCCCTATGGATTACGAGCCCCTCACCCCAGAGCAATGCCAGCGCCTGATCTTCAGCATGCTCAACAATACCCAACGCAAGCACCTAGAGCAAAACTGGGAGTTGGACTGCTCCTATGGTGTGCGGGGTTTGGCGCGGTTCCGCGTCAATGTGTATAAAGATCGGGGTACCTATGCTGCTTGCTTGCGGGCCTTAAGTTCCAAAATTCCCACGTTTGAGCAGTTGGGATTGCCCAACATTGTTCGCGAAATGAGTGAGCGGCCCCGGGGCTTGATTCTGGTGACTGGGCCGACGGGATCAGGCAAAACCACAACCTTGGCGGCAATGATTGACCTGATCAACAAAACCCGCGCTGAACATATTCTGACGATTGAAGACCCCATTGAGTTTGTCTATGAACCAATCAAGAGCCTGATCCACCAGCGGCAGGTGGGGGAAGACACCAAGAGTTTTGCCAATGCCCTACGGGCAGCGCTGCGGGAAGACCCCGACATTATCCTTGTGGGTGAGATGCGTGACCTGGAAACGATTCAGCTTGCCATCTCAGCAGCGGAAACGGGTCACTTGGTCATGGGCACTTTGCATACCAGTTCAGCAGCTCAAACCGTTGACCGCATGGTGGATGTGTTTCCCCCTGAGCAGCAACAGCAAATTCGCGTCCAGTTGTCCAACTCGTTGGTGGCGGTCTTCAGCCAAACACTGGTTCCTAAGAAAAATCCCAAGCCCGGTGAATTCGGGCGGGTTATGGCCCAAGAGATCATGGTAGTGACCCCTGCTATCTCCAACCTGATTCGCGAAGGCAAGACATCGCAGATTTATTCGGCAATTCAAACGGGCGGTAAGCTGGGGATGCAAACCCTCGAAAAAGTCTTGGCCGATTACTATCGGGCGGGGGTGATTACCTATGAGGCAGCAATGGCTAAATCTTCACGTCCAGATGAGCTGCAACGTCTTATTGGGGCAGGTGCACCTGCGGCGGCAGTGCGCTAGGGAACCGTCAGCGAGCACACCAGATGAATCTGAGAGCAAAGAGGTATTGAGTCATGGCAACCTATGAGGTGCGGATACGAGATGCCCAAGGCAAATACAGAACGGTACGCGAGGAAGCATCAACACCTCGAGAAGCCCGCATGGCTTTGCAGTTGCAAGGGGTACAGGTTCTAGAGGTCAAAGAGGCTCAGAAATTTACTCTCAAGTCGGATCTCGACCTGAGCTTCCTCTCCAAAATTACAGTGAAGGATCGGGCAATCTTTGCTCGTCAGTTTGCGGCACTGGTGAATGCTGGTGTGGCCTTAGTGCGCGGGATCGCTGTTTTGGCTGACCAATGTACCAACCCCAAACTGAAAAAAATCCTCATGGCAGTTAACAATGATATTCAACAGGGGAGTACTCTAGCCGATGCCATGCGCCCCCATTCAGAGGCCTTTGATAACCTATTTGTGGCCATGATCCAAGCGGGGGAAACAGGGGGGGTTCTCGACGAAGTGCTCAACCGTCTCTCAAAGTTGCTGGAGGATCAGGCTCGCCTTAACAACCAGATTAAGTCGGCTTTGACCTATCCTGTGGTGGTGGGTCTGTTGGCTGTGGGCATCTTCCTAGGGATGGTGATTTTTCTGATTCCTGTGTTTGAGGGGATTTTCAAACAGTTGGGAGGTGAGCTGCCTCCCTTTACGGCCATGATGGTGGCTCTTAGTAAATTCCTGCGCACGCCCCAGTATATGGCGTTGCTCATTGTTGCTATCATTGGTTTGGTCTTAGGGATTCGTTTCTATTACAAAACACCTAACGGCCGCCTAACGATTGACGGTCTGCTGCTAAAGTTGCCCCTCTTTGGAGATTTGATCCAAAAAACGGCGGTGGCACGGTTTTGCCGCACCTTTGGCTCATTGTCCCGTTCTGGGGTGCCGATTTTGCGCTCCCTTGAGATTGTAAGTGCCACAGCGGGTAACCAAGTCATCTCCAATGCCATTGATCGCGCTGCGAAGCAAGTCCAGACAGGGGGGATGTTGAGCCTTGCACTGCAACAGGAACGGGTCTTTCCGGTTCTAGCCACCCAGATGATTAACGTGGGTGAGGAGACAGGGGAATTGGATAAGATGCTTATGAAGGTGGCCGACTTCTACGAAGATGAAGTGGAGCAGGCAGTGAAGGCTCTGACCAGTGTGATGGAACCCTTGATGATTGCGGTGTTAGGGGGTATGGTAGGGTCAATTCTGGTGGCGATGTACCTGCCCATGTTCAAGATCTTCGATCTGGTCAAGTAAACCTTGCCATGGCACATCTATCCCCGTCGCGAACCCACTACGACATTCTCGAGGTGGCGCCCACGGCCTCGTTGGCAGAGATTCGCCGTGCTTATCGGGAAAAGAGTAAGCTCTACCACCCTGATACGACGACATTGCCGCTGGCGATCGCCCGCGAGGAGTTTCATCGCCTCAATGAAGCCTACGCAGTGCTGACCAACCCAGAGCAACGGCAGTGGTATGACTTGCAATTGCGCTTGCGTGGCCAGTCTCAGTTGAAGCCACCCCATAGGACAGGGGGAGGGGGGGGCTCTCGCTCCCAAAGCTCTGGGCGTTCTACCAGCATTCCCCCAGAGGATCGCCCCCTCTCGCCGGGGGAGCTTTTTGCCCTGTTTATCTTGGGGCTCACCTTTGTTAGCTGTCTGGTTCTGGCGGTGATTGTCGGTTTGTCCCAACAGGGGCAAGAATGGATCTTGCAAATTGTCAGTCGCATCTCAGAAGTCGGATGAATAACCTGCCTAACCCCCAAACTCCTCTCTACAACCATGCCCTGCCCCAAATTGAAGCATGGCTACAGCAAAAGGGCTGTGTGCGGGACGAAACAGATATCCACTGTTGGGAGTTAGAGTATCCCCAGTGGTCAGTTCGGATTTGCTTGGATATTGAGGAGTTACAGGTGGTCTATCGCGATCGCCTTGCGGGCAGTGTGAGTCAGCGTTCTTTTAAGTACTCCTGCCCGCGCGCGGATGTGGAAGAAGCGATTTTTGCTGCCCCTTAAACGCTATATAGTGGGGCCATAGTGGGTATTTCTGGTGTTGTTTCACTGGATGGCTTGCCGATCCGTTTCAGACCGAAAATCCAGAGAATTCGCTCCTCAATGGCTGCAGCTTGTTCTTTCGTGCCCACTTTCAAGAGGAGCTGATAGGTCAGCATCAGCCTTTCAATTTCGGCCACTTGGGTGCGGATTTCTTCCTCATCTAAATAGAGACTTTCCAGCACTGCATTCAAGTCCGCTTCCGGATTGGCGGTCAAGGAAGCACCCTCTGCGACCACGGATTTGAGCTGGCCTTGATACTGCCGCAACAGACGGCGAATAGTGTAGGCAGTAATAGGCAGTAATTTCGTCATTTACGTTACCCCCAAATCACTTTCCCTTCTGTATTTCCGCCTATCAGCGATTTTTTTAGACATCAAAAGGGTATATAACTAATTTGTAAAGTTTGAATTACCATACGTTATTATTCTATAGACTTTAGAACTTGGGGATCATCCGTAACTCTACTGAATTTGTTGTGATTTAGCCCACAAAAACCATGGAATTATGGGCATTTGCGGATATTGTAAAGTTATATAAACAATTGGATTTTGTTAATAAATGTAACAAAAGTTGTTTGCTAGACCTTGGACACTTGGCGCAACTGCTGAATGCTGTCACGAATACACTGAAGAGCCAAATCAATCTCAGCCTCTGTCGTGGTGCGCAATAGGCCAAAGCGCAAGGAAGCGCGGGCCAGGGTGGGCGATCGCCCCAAGGCAAGGAGAACATGAGAGGGGGTAGGTTTTTCACTACTACAGGCTGCCCCCGTCGAGAGGGCGACATAGGGATAAATGGAGCGCAGAAGGGCATTGCCGTCAACCCCAGCAATACTGATATTGAGACAGTTGGGCAAACTTTGCTGCCAATCACCATTGAGATAGATATCCCCCAAGGAAACCAACCCCTGCCACAGTCGTTCCTTGAGATGCCACAAATAGGGAATATCCGTTGCTTGACGTTCCTGAGCCAGCTGCACCGCTACTCCAAAGCCGACAATGAGGGGAGTGGCTAGGGTTCCCGATCGCCAGCCCTGTTCTTGAGGACCGCCGTGGAGTTGAGGCGCCAGTTGCACCCGGGGGCGATCGCGCCGCACATAGAGGGCACCAATACCTTTGGGTCCATAGAGTTTGTGGGCAGTCAGGGACATGAGATCCACCTGAAGCGCCTGAACATCCAAGGGAATTTTGCCTAGAGCCTGGGCGGCATCGGTGTGGAAGAGTACCCCGCGATCGCGACAGCAGCGACCAATCTCAGCCAAGGGTTGTAGCACGCCAATTTCATTGTTGGCAGCCATCACGGACACCAGGAGGGTCTCGGGCGTAAAGGCTTGCTCTAACTCAGCGAGATCAATCAACCCTTTTTCATTCACCCTCAGATAGGTCACCCGAAAGCCCAGGGACTCCAAATAGCGGCAGGGAGCAAGCACCGCCTTGTGTTCCGTCTGTACGGTAATGATATGGCGACCGCGACTGTAGTAGGCTTCCGCCACCCCCTTAATGGCCAGATTGTTGGCCTCGGTCGCACCACTGGTAAAAATAATCTCCTCTGGACGGGCATGGATGGCTGCGGCAATGGTTGCGCGGGCAACCTCAATGGCGGCGGCGGCCTCCCAACCGTAGGCATGGCCACGATTACTGGGATTGCCAGGGCGATCGCTAAAATAGGGCAACATTGCTGCTAACACTTGGGGGTCCACCGGTGTAGTGGCCAGTCCATCTAAGTAAATTGGCTTCATTCCCAATCTTCCCAAAAACTCTAGCAAGGAATCCCCCACTCAATGGCTATTCAAGCAACCGAGCAGTAGAAGGCACCAAGGGGGACTATATTGGAAATGATAGGGATTTTCCCAGGGTTGGCCGAGCGGATGAGGCAGCGAACTCATAATTCGCCATAGGCTGGTTCAACTCCAGCACCCTGGATCTTTTAATCCCCGGGAGGCCAATTGAGCGATCGCCTTCCGCTACACTGAAAGAAGTTTCGTGTCGCAAATTTTGCCATGAGTAGCAGCTACAAACCCCAACAGGCCTCCGACAAAAACCTTGAAGCCATGCGCAAGTTTGCGGAAACCTATGCCAAGCGCACTGGAACCTACTTTTGCTCAGATCTAGGGACAACAGCAGTTGTTCTCGAAGGATTAGCTAAACATAAGGACGACTACGGCTCCCCCTTGTGTCCCTGTCGCCACTATGAAGACAAAGAAGCAGAGGTGGCAGCCGCCTACTGGAACTGTCCCTGTGTGCCCATGCGGGAACGGCGGGAGTGTCACTGTCTCCTCTTTCTAGCCCCAGATCATCCCTTTGCGGGTACGGCTCAAGAGATTACCTTCGAGCAAATTCGGGAGGAAACCAATCGCTTTACAGTTGCTTAGTCTTCATCCTATCGCTGTGGATGCCCGCAGACACAAACTGACGGGTGGGAAGGCGGCCAAAAATATCAGCTAGGGGCATGATTCACAGGCACGAGGGTAGGTAAGCTGCTCTCGCTGGTTCCCTCTCCCCAGAGGTAGCTGCAAGCGGCGTCACTGTGAAGATTGTATTGCAAAGATCGTAGTCAAGGCGCCCCCTGCGGGAGCTTATTTATCAATCAGGGATAAAACACCGGCATTGCCAGTGCTGAGGCAAACCGTAATTGCATCTTGGACATTCCTGCAGAGGAAGATAATTTGACCTGTGGCATCGTTAGCAAACGCAGCTATCGGTGGAGTTAGGCCGCTGGCGATCGCGACCAGGACACTGAAATGTAGCTGGCCCCTTCACAAATCTTTAAGATCTTTAAGAATAACCCACGCCGATGATCATCGCGCCGTAGATTAAATAACCCCATCGGCAGTCAACAAGGCTTTGTAGAGTCCGGGTCGGCGATCGCGAAAGAAGCCATAGGCCGCCCGCAGGCGCTCAATTTCCTCTAAATCAAATTGATGAACAAGCACGGCTTCTTGGGAGCGATCGGCTGTAGCCACCAGATCTCCCCTTGGATTGGCAATAAAGGAACTGCCATAAAATACTTGCCCCCCTTCATCACCAACACGGTTCGCTGCCACCACTGGAATTACATTTGCCACTGCATGGCCAACCATCACCCGTTGCCAAGGGTCTTTGGTGTCCAGTGTGGGATCATGGGGTTCACTGCCAATGGCGGTGGGATACACTAGCACCTCTGCCCCCATGAGGGTCATCACCCGTGCTGCCTCGGGGAACCACTGATCCCAGCAGATGCCGACACCGATTCTGCCGTAGCGGGTGCGCCAGACCCGAAAGCCTGTATTTCCCGGTCGAAAGTAGAACTTTTCCTCATAGCCGGGGCCATCGGGAATATGACTTTTGCGATAGACACCCAGATTGACGCCCCCCGCATCAATCATGGCCACACTGTTGTAATAGACGGTACCCGCCTTTTCAAAAAACGAGACTGGTATCACCACCTCCAGTTCCCGCGCCAAGGCCTCAAAGTGGGCGAGCGTTGGGTGGTTTTCCACGGGGTGTGCCCGCTGAAAGTGAATCTCCCGCTCTTCCTTGCAGAAGTAGTGCCCCTCAAATAGCTCTGGCAGGACAATGAGCTGTGCTCCCTGTTGATGCGCCTGCCGCACTAAGTCACTGAGGTGCAGAATATTAGTCTCAACGTCATCGGTCAGTTGAGCTTGAATGGCAGCAACGGTCAGTGTTCTCATAATTCCTGCTGAGTAATGCAATGGAAAGCGCCTCCCCCTTCTAAAATGGTCCGCGCGGGCAGGCCAATGGTTCTGCGATTGGGAAAGAGCTTAGCGATCGTCTCCACTGCTTTGGTATCGGCTTCGACACCATAGGTGGGGACAGCAACAGTAGTATTGGCGATATAAAAATTGACATAGCTAGCGGGCAAAATCTCCCCCTTTTGACTCATCACCCGCCCCGGTGAAGGGACTGGGATCACCTCTAGGGAGCGCCCCTTGGCATCCGTCAGGGTTTGCAACTGCTGATAAATCGTCAGCAGGATATCGCGGTTGGGATCGTCAGGGCTGTCAGGCAACATACAGACCACGGTTGCGGGGGCGATAAAACGCACCAGGGTATCAATATGACCATCGGTGTGATCGTTGACCAATCCCGATTCAATCCAGAGGATTTTGCTCACACCAAGGGCGGGCTTGAGGCGGGCTTCCACTTCTTCGCTGCTTAAATAGGGATTGCGGTTGGGATTGAGGAGGCACTGGCGAGTGGTGAGGCAGGTTCCTTCGCCATCCACTTCGATCGCTCCCCCCTCGAGAAATAGGGGCACAGTACCATAGGGTATCCCCATCCGGATGGCTAGGCGGATGGCCAAGTCACTATCGCCAGCCAGTTCATACTTTTTGCCCCAGCCATTAAAGGGCAAACAGAGGAGCCGTCGCTCGCCCGCCTCATTGATGAGGCCCACAGGAGCTGTATCCCGCAGCCAAATGTCACCAAAGGGCAGTTGATAAAATTGCGGGTTGAGATCGCTTAGGTAGGAATGGGCAGTGGCTTTGCCTGTTTCATCCAGCACCAGAATTTTCAGTTGCTCGCCTCGACATTGACCCGTAACCGGATCAGGGTCAGCGATTGCCCGACACAGGGCAGCAAACTCGAAGCGCACCTGCGGTAATAACTCCCCCCAAAGATCTTCGTGACTAGGAAAAGCTAACCAACAGGCGCGATGGGGCAGCCACTCAGCGGGCTGAAAAAAGAGGGACATAAAGAGCAATTAGCCCTTTTTGTTAGTCTTAGGTGCAGATTTAGTGGCGGCTTTTTTCCCTTTAGCCGTTTGCTGAGGCTTGGTACCGCTGTATTTACGGCGGAAGCGTTCCACCCGCCCTTCGGCGTCAACAATTTTCTGAGTACCGGTGAAGAAGGGGTGGTTGCCTGACCAGATGTCTACGTGCAGTTCTGGTTTCGTGGAACCAACTGTCATGACCACTTCACCATCGCAATAGACTTTGGCTTCGGGATACCACTGGGGATGAATGTTCGGTTTTGGCATAGGAGTCTCACCACAAAGGAGAAGTCAACAACTAAATTTTAGCGTTTTGAGTATTGGGGGGCTTTGCGGGCTTTGCGCAGACCGTATTTACGCCGCTCCTTCGCACGGGGATCGCGGGTGAGATAGCCTTCGATTTTCAAGGGTTTGCGGTTTTCGATGTCCAGTTGGCAGAGGGCACGGGCAATACCGAGACGAATAGCGTCCGCTTGCCCTGTCAAACCACCCCCCGTAGCATTGACATAGATATCGTAGCTATTTTCAAGTCCTAGGGTTTCAAGGGGGGCTTTCACCAAGTTGAGATAGATGGGGTTATTTTGCAGGTAGTCAGCCCCATTGCGGCCATTAATCAATAGCTGACCGCTACCAGGAATCAATCGCACCCGTGCTACCGCCGATTTACGGCGACCTGTTCCCAAGTAAACTACCCGCTTAGACTGATCAGCAATCTGCATTGTTAGGCTCCCGGAATCGTGTTAATGGTCAAAGGCTGGGGTTTTTGTGCTTGGTGAGGATGCTCTGGCCCAGCATAAACTTTCAGCTTGGTAAAGAGTTTGCGGCCAAGGGAATTTTTCGGCAGCATCCCCTTGACAGCGTGCTCAATAATCCGCTCCGGAATACGGGCTTGCAATTGATCAAAGGTTTCAATTTTCATGCCGCCGGGACGCCCGGAGTGACGACGGTAGAGTTTTTGGGAGCGTTTTCTGCCGGTGACGGTGACTTTTTCGGCATTGATGACAATCACAAAGTCACCCGTATCCATGTGGGGGGTGTAAATGGCTTTGTTTTTGCCCCTGAGAATGCGGGCAATTTCTGCGGCCAGCCGACCCAACCGTTGATCAGCGGCATCAATGACATACCACTGGGGAGCAAGGTCATCCACAGCGGGCAGTGGTGTTTTTACGGTACTGGTCATCACAAACTCCATAGTGCTATGCAATAGACAATTCAGGGCAAACAGAGGCTAACTGGAACTGGGGCATCGCCTCGGTGCACAGGGCAAGGGGGAAGGGTGATTCAGGATAACCCACCCCCAATAGACAAAGGCCGCTGGGGGGTGCAGCATACTTGACAAGGTGGCGTTGCTCCTGTTGCCAAATTTCCGTAAAACTGGCGGGCGATCGCTGGCCTTGTCCCACCTGTACCAAGAGGCCCACCAACAGGCGCATCATACCGTAGAGAAACCCTGAAGCTTGTACCTCAATTTCCACAAGGGCACCGCGCCGCTGGCAACTCACCGCCTGTACCTCCACCCAAGAATGGGCACGATTGGAGCCAGAACGGTGAAATGCACTTAGGTGATGCCGCCCCAACAATGGCTGAAGCACTGCTGCCATTTTTGCCACATCCAAGGGGGCATAGTAGTAGTGCCATGTCCAAGGCCGCAGAAAGATATTGGGGCAGGGATCGGTATAGAGAGTATAACGATAGCGACGCCACAGGGCTGAGAAACGGGCATGCCAGTGAGGAGGCACAGCCGCCGCGGCACGAATCACCACATCAGCCGGCAAGCGAGCATTGAGAATCCCCGGCCAACGATGAACGGGAATAGGCGAGTTGACCGTGACATGGGCCACTTGACCCGCAGCATGAACCCCTGTGTCTGTGCGCCCTGCTGCAACAACAGAGACGGGATGATTGACAACACTGGCGATCGCCTGCTCAATCACCTCCTGCACCGTGCGTTGCCCCACCTGCCGTTGCCAGCCGTGGAAGTGGGTGCCCTGGTACTGAATTAGCAGTGCCAAGCGTTGGCCGCTTTGAGGAGGGGCGATCGCCGTCATCATTGCCTACTACACCAGCTCAATGACCGCCAATTCAGCATTATCCCCCCGCCGCCGCACACTGCGGATAATACGGGTATAGCCCCCCTTGCGATCGCCATAGCGCCCTGGGGCTTGGGCAAAGAGAGCATGCACCAGTTGCTTATCGTAGAGATAGCCAAGGGCACGCCGCCGTGCCGCCAAGGAGCCATCCTTTGCCAAGGTGATCATCCGCTCTGCCTCTGCGCGTACAGCCTTTGCCCGCGCTTTGGTGGTGGTAATGCGGCCATGGCGAATCAGCTCAGTGGTCAATGCCCGCAGCAGTGCTTTTCGTTGATCCGCTGGTAGTCCTAGTTGGGGAACCCGACGTTGGTGACGCATAGGTAAACCTCATTCAATCTCTCTAGTTACGGGCAGCTTTTTGGGGCGGTAGCGTAATTCCCAAGTGTTTTTGCAGGGCTTCGATCACTTCCTCAGCCGACTTTTGACCGAAGTTTTTGATCTCCAGTAGCTCTTCCTGGGAGTACTCAAGGAGATCAGCCACCGTATTCACTTGGGCACGCTTGAGACAGTTATAGGCACGGACCGACAAATTAAGTTGCTCAATGGGAATTTGCCCCGTTTCGTCATGCTCATCGGTGGTGGTGGCCTCAGAGGTGTGTAGGGGCACTTCCTTCAAGGGGCTAAAGAGATCCACAAGAATCGTTGCCGCCTGATTGAGGGCATCCTGAGGAGTCAAGCTGCCATTTGTCCAGATTTCTAGCTTTAGGTAGTCCTGGAGCTGGCGATCGCCCTCTGCACCGGCACTGCGCACAGAATCAACAGTGTAGTTCACCCGCCGCACGGGCATAAAGACCGCATCCAATTGGAGATAGTCCAAGGCAAGGCGATCGTCCCGCACCCGCTCCACCGAGCGATAGCCGCGATCCTTTTCAATCTTGAATTCCATCTCCAAAGTTGCCCCCGGCATCAGCGTGGCAATATAGTGGTTGGGGTTAACCACCTCCACTTCAGAGCCAAGCTGCACCATACCAGCAGTGACCGTCAATGGCTCATTCTCAGGGGCTTGAGCAAAAAGACGACCCATTTGGGGTTCTGAGGTGTGGCTGCGAATCACCAACTGCTTCATTTGCAGCAAAATGTCCATGACATCTTCGCGCACACCGGGAATCGTCGAAAACTCATGATTGACGCCAGCAATCCGCACCGCTGTCACAGCACTACCGGGTAAGTTGGAAAGGAGAACCCGCCGCAGGGCATTCCCCACCGTAATCCCTTGACCAGGGGCAAGGGGATGCAGTGCAAATTGGCCATACTGCCCCTGATCCTCCTCAACCCGTGTTTCCAAACATTCAATTTGATATGCCATAGCTGTGCTCCCAAGGGACCCAAACTAACCTAAACCCGCCGCCGTTTGGGGGGACGGCAACCATTATGGGGAATGGGGGTCACATCCCGAATGAGGGTAATTTCTAAACCTGCGGCTTGCAACGCCCGAATCGCTGTTTCTCGACCGGAGCCAGGACCACTCACCATGACCTCAACTTGCCGCATCCCCTGATCAATGGCACGGCGCGCCGCATTATCAGCAGCAGTTTGGGCTGCAAAGGGTGTGCCTTTTTTGGCACCTTTGAAACCACTGGAGCCAGCGGAGGCCCAAGCAATCACCTCACCATTGGGGTCAGTAATTGAGACAATCGTGTTATTAAATGTGGACTGAATGTGGGCAACGCCACTGGGGACATTGCGCTTTTGCTTACGAGGGCCAGAGCGTTTTGCAGAGGGTGCCATAATCTATCCAAACCGTGAATGAGGTAGCAGGAGCGGAAAAACTTATTTCTTAGCAGCGGGTTTTTTCTTACCAGCCACAGTGCGACGACCACCACGACGGGTGCGAGCATTGGTACGGGTGCGCTGACCACGAACCGGCAATCCAAGGCGATGGCGCCGTCCCCGATAGCAGCCAATGTCCATGAGCCGCTTAATATTCATGGCCTCCAGGCGGCGCAGATCCCCTTCCACTTGGTACTCGTCAATAGCAGCCCGCAGTGCCGCAATATCCGCATCCGTTAAATCGCGGGTGCGTGTATCAGGATTGACACCCGTTTTTGCCAAAATTTCTTTGGAGCGGGTTAAGCCAATGCCATAGATGTAGGTAAGGGCAATTTCAATGCGTTTGTCGCGGGGTAAATCAACACCAGCAATACGAGCCATGAATCTAGTTCCTATGTGTGCAACAACAGTGGGTTACCCTTGGCGCTGCTTGTGTTTCGGATTGGTGCAGATCACCATCACCCGGCCACGTCGCCGAATGACGCGGCATTTTTCACAAATACGCCGTACCGATGCTCTTACTTTCATATCAGTTGCTCATGTAGTCGCAAATTTTATATCTTAGCAGAGTGATCAGTAAAGATCAAACTACTTTTTGCGCAGGCGATAGGTAATCCGCCCTTTGGTCAAGTCATAGGGGGTCAATTCCACCTTGACGCGATCGCCCGGCAAAATCTTGATGTAGTTGCGGCGAATCTTCCCAGAAATATGAGCAAGGACATTGAAGCCATTGTCCAGATCCACCCGAAACATGGCGTTGGGCAATGACTCAGTCACTGTCCCTTCAATTTCAATGGCATCCTGTTTAGACACGGTTCACCTCCCCAATACGTGCTTGAATGGCAGCAGTTACCTCTTCAATCGTACGCGTTCCATCAATGTGCACAAACCTAGGATGACTCATGTACTGTTGAATCATCGGTAGGGTTTCCCGCTCATAGACCTCTAGCCGCTTAAGGATAGTTTCCGGGGTATCATCGGAGCGCTGCTGACCGTTGACAGCTTGCTTAGCGCGATTTAGGGCGCGTTCTTGGAGAATCGCAGCGGGCACATCTAAAAAAAGCAAGTAATCGTAGTCTTGGTGAATGCTTTTGAGCATCTCCTCAAAGACCGCTGCTTGTGCCACATTGCGGGGAAAGCCGTCCAAAAGCCAACCCGCCGTCGTATCTGGCTGTTGCAAGCGATTGGCCACCATCTCCACAATCACCTGATCTGGTACCAGTTCACCGCGATCCATGTAGCGTTGAGCCTGTTGGCCGAGGGGGGTGCCGGCAGCTCGCTCTGCCCGCAGAATATCCCCTGTAGAAATATGGGGAATGCCCAAGAGTGTGGTCAGAATTGCCGCCTGTGTCCCTTTGCCCGAACCGGGGCCACCAAACAAAATTAAGCGCATTACTGCTTCACCATCCCCTCATAACGCTGTGAAATCACATAGGTTTGAATTTGTTTTGAGGTGTCAATGGCCACCCCCACCAAGATCAACAGGGAGGTCGCCCCCAACCCTTGGAATGTTGTTACTTTGGTTGCGCTCTCGACTGCTGTGGGAATAATTGCCACCAGACCCAAAAAGATCGCCCCTAGGAATGTCAAGCGGTTGAGAACCCGCTCTAGGTAATCAGAAGTCGCTTTCCCCGGTCGAATCCCCGGAATACTGGCGCCCATTTTTTTCAAGTTTTGGGACATATCCACGGGGTTGACCACCAAGGAGGAGTAAAAGTAGCTAAAGAAGAGAATCAACAGCAAATAAAAAATCACGTATAGCCAGGGTGTTGGCCCTGCCGGAGAAACATAACTCGCAAATCGGGCGACGAGTTCGTTACGGGTAAACTGCGCCAATGTCGAAGGTAGAATCAGTACCGCCGAGGCAAAAATGATCGGCATCACCCCCCCTTGGTTTAAGCGCAGGGGCAGGTAACTGGTCTGCTCGCGGTAGAGCTTACGCCCCACTTGGCGACGGGCCGAAACAATAGGGATGCGGCGGGTCCCCTCTTGAACGAAGACAATGCCAACAATCATGGCTAAAAAGACAGCCACAAGGATCACGATGCCGCCGATGTTGCCACCACTTTCCGCAAGGGCGATCGTCTGGCCCACCGAGGCAGGTAAGTAGGCAACAATGCTCAAAAAGATCAAGAGGGAAGCACCATTACCCACCCCTCGCTCAGTAATCAATTCCGAAATCCACATCACGACCATTGAGCCAGCGGTCAGGCCAAGAACAATCTCGGCTACAAACCACGGCCCCGGGTGTAAAGCGGCACCGGGAATTGAACTGACAAAAATGGCAATACCAAAGCTTTGTAGAACCGCCCAGCCCACAGCGACGTAGCGAGTAATTTGGGAAATTTTGCGACGGCCGGCTTCCCCTTCGTCTTTTTGGAGTCGCTCCAAGGAGGGGAGAGCAGCAGTCAGCAACTGCATGATGATCGAGGCGTTAATATAAGGCAAGATGCCAAGGGCGAAAATCCCAAGGGCGGAAAGGCCACCGCCTGAAAAGATATCGAGGAAGCGAATCACGGCATTATCTTGAACGCTCTGGGCAAAAACAGCGCGCTCTATTCCCGGAATCGGTAGATAGATGCCAAGCCGCACTAAGATTAGCAGCCCAATGGTGATCAGGAGTCGCCCCCGCAGACCAGCCGCTTGAGCCATCTGCATAAACGTTTCTTGGGCAGTGGGTGCCTTGCCGCGATTCACAATCATATTGGGGTTCCTCTATTCACTGTCGGCAGCAACGGAGGTCTCCACACATACCCCACCAGCGGCTTCAATCTTGCTGCGGGCACTGCTACTAAAGGCAGCCGCATGGACCTCTAGCTTGACATTTAGCTCACCCCCCCCTAGTACTTTAAGGGGATATTTGGCAGTGGTGAGAATGCCAGCTTCAAGGAGGGATTCAACTGTCACCACACTATTGGGCGGTAGGGTATTGAGACGACCTACGTTGATCGTAGTGTAAACCTTCCGGCTGACGAGGGGGAAGTGCTTGAGTTTGGGGAGACGACGGTAGAGGGGGTTTTGACCACCTTCAAAGCCAGGACGAGTGGGGCGACCGGAACGAGATTTTTGCCCCCGCATACCAAAGCCGCCACTTGCCCCTTGACCTGCGGCAATACCCCGACCAATCCGCCGTTTGCGCCGTCGCGATCCCGCTTGGGGGTGCAGATCTTGAAAACGCATGGATCACTCCTAACTATTTGCTATAAAGGTTTTCAATGGGGATTTCCCGCTCCTCGGCAACTTCTTGAAAAGTGCGCAAGGCTGCAAGGGCTTCGAGGGCGGCACGGGCATTGTTGAGGGGGTTGCTGGATCCCAGCTGTTTGGCAAGTACATTGCGTACCCCTGCTAGTTCCAGAACGGTGCGCACAGAGCCACCTGCAATTACCCCAGTTCCCGGTGCGGCGGGACGAATCATGACGCGGGCAGCACCGCCTTCGCCAAAGGTGGGGTGGGGAATAGAGTTGGATTTGGTGATCGGGACATCAATAAGGTGCTTCTTGCCATCAGCTACGCCTTTGCGGACCGCACCAATGACATCGGCGGCTTTGCCGACACCCACACCCACTTGGCCACGCTCGTTGCCAACGACAACAATGGCACGGAAGCTGAGTTTCTTACCGCCTTTGACCACTTTGGAGACGCGGCGGATCTGGACGACTCGCTCTTGCCAGTCAGTTTCTTTTTCAACTTTGCGGGGGTTTTTACGACGATTTGCCATCGGGTCATCCTCTAAAAGTCTAGTCCAGCTTCACGGGCGGCCTCCGCTAAGGCCTTGACACGACCATGGTAGATATTGCCACCACGATCAAAGACAACGCGTTCAATGCCAGCGGCTTTGGCACGCTCTGCAATCAGTCGCCCCACTTCGGTGGAGGCGGCACAGGTCCTCCCATTCCCCAGCTTTTGCCGCAGTTCTGGCTCCAGACTGGAAGCAGCGACGAGGGTATGATGCCGGGTGTCATCAATCACTTGGGCATAGATGTGCTGATGGGAACGAAAGACAGCGAGGCGGGGGCGATCGCTGGTACCTTTGATTTTGCGGCGAATGCGCTGATGCCGACTTTGGCGAGCCGCAATACGAGTTTGCTTCATCTATTTCTTCCCTGTCTTACCAACTTTACGACGCACAAATTCACCCATATAGCGGATACCCTTGCCCTTGTAGGGTTCAGGGGGGCGCACAGCGCGAATACGGGCAGAGGTGTTGCCGACCAGTTCTTTATCAATACCACTGACGAGGACAATGGTGCCTTGCTGGACTTTTTTACCTTGGTTGTCCTCGATTTCTAGGGTAATGCCCTCAGGCGGCACGATCTCAACGGGGTGGCTGTAGCCCATACTGAGGACAAGGGTTTTGCCTTGGAGCTG
This sequence comes from Thermosynechococcus sp. OHK43, assembly GCF_014466085.1. Lineage (NCBI taxonomy): Bacteria > Bacillati > Cyanobacteriota > Cyanophyceae > Acaryochloridales > Thermosynechococcaceae > Thermosynechococcus > Thermosynechococcus sp. OHK43. The sequence continues at coordinate 1,590 of NZ_JACOMP010000199.1, read as the reverse complement.
GGCACGGTAACCAACCCCTTGAATCTCGAGCTTTTTCGTAAACCCTTGGGAGACACCTTCTACCATGTTGGCCAGTAGCGTGCGGCAGAGGCCGTGGCGTTCTTTGGCCGGTCGAGAATCATCGCGGCGTCTGACGACAATCGTTTCGCCCTCTTGGGCAACATTCACTTCCGGAGGAAAAACGCGAGTGAGTTGACCCTTAGGACCTTTGACCGTGACCTGCTGCCCCTCTAGGGTGAGGGTGACATTCTTGGGCAGAGGGATGGGACGCTTGCCAATACGAGACATGTGGGACTTCCTCCGAGCTTACCAAACGTAACAGAGTACTTCGCCGCCAATGCCCTGCTTCCGTGCCTCGCGATCGGTCATGATGCCGCTTGAGGTGGAGATGATGGCAATGCCGATGCCACCGAGTACCCGGGGCAACTCACGGGAATTGGCATAGACGCGCAGACCAGGTTTACTCACCCGCTTGAGCGCAGTAATAATCGGCTGGCGCTGCTTGCCGCGATATTTTAGGGAAACCACAAGCTGCCGTTTGACGCCGTCCCCTTGCTCTTCAAAATCGCGAATAAACCCCTCCGCTTTCAGGACCTGCGCAATACTGCGGGTCATGCGCGTGGCCGGAATGGTGGTGGTTTGATGACGCGCAAGGTTTGCGTTGCGGATGCGAGTTAGCATATCGCCAATCGTGTCATTTACTGCCATAGTTGCTCCTTAAAAATCTGCCTCCGGCGTTAGTTCTCACGGAACGGCATGCCCATTGCTTTGAGCAGGGCACGTCCTTCTTCATCAGTATTGGCAGTGGTGATGATTGAGACATCCATGCCGCGAATTTGATCAATGTCGTCGTAGTTAACTTCGGGGAAAATCAGTTGCTCACGCAAACCTAGGGTGTAGTTGCCCCGGCCATCAAAGCTTTTGGGGTTGACACCACGAAAGTCACGAATACGTGGCAGTGCCAAGTTAATTAAGCGATCCAAAAAGGCATACATGCGATCGGAACGTAACGTCACGGCAACCCCCACGGGCATGCCTTTGCGAATTTTGAAGCCAGCGATCGCCTTCTTGGCACGGGTCACCACGGGCTTTTGGCCTGTAATTGTAGCAATTTCTGCCAGGGTGGCTTCGAGGGCCTTAGCATTTTGCGCCGCTTCACCAAGACCCCGGTTGACGGTCACTTTGACAATCTTGGGCACTTGGTGAATGTTTTTGTACTGGAATTGTTGCATGAGCTGCGGCACAACGGTTTTGTTGTAGTGGTCTTTGAGGCGTTGAGACATGGGGCTTCTCCTAGGGGCATTCTCTGGGCTGGGTCAGAGAGGGGGAAACAAGTGAGACCTAATCAATGATTTCGCCAGTTTTCTTGAGCATCCGTACCTTACGGCCATCTTCGGTGTAGGTGTAGCAGATGCGGCTGGCCACGTTTTGCTTGGTGGAGTAAAGCATCACCTTGCAACTGTAAATCGGGGCTTCTTTGGTGATAATTTGCCCCGATTCGCCCTCTTGGCGGGGCTTGACGTGTTTGGTTTTCAGGTTAACCCCTTTGACAATTACCTGACTGGTTTTGGGAAAAACGGCGAGGACTTC